>NZ_JANDMF010000007.1:0-141618 GCF_031626875.1 Clostridium sp. SHJSY1 | reverse complement strand
ATATATAAAATGGTGTGTAAAATTCAAAAAGGGAGCTATCGCTAACGGATTTTAATCCGCTAATGCGACAGCCCCTTATTTAATTACTTTTATTTGTGTAAGCTATTTACTAATGCTAATTATAACATTAATTCCAAAACGGTACATTTTTCAAAACAGACAACCTTTATTAATTTATATATATCAAAAGTCCTAAGAAAATCAGGACCTTTGTCGCAATCTTAAAGGACCTAAGTCACAAAATTAAATGTTTTAAGGAATTTTGTATTTAGATAATATATAATTCCTATAGATACTTTAAACAGTTTAATTTTAAGAATAAAAAACATTGTATATAAACACTTTAATGTATTAATATGTAAATAAATGAGGGGTAATATTTATGGAAGATAACAGTATGGAAACCTTTAAATTAACAACAAAATTCTATGCTAAACTTAAAATTGGGCATTATATGTTTATAAAAATTATAAAAATCTCTTTACTTAATATGAGAACGAAATGGATGAATGCCATCACAACTGAAGTGGTGGAAGTTAAAAATGTAGATTATAAATTGATTTCTGAAATAGAAAATTCAATTATAGAAATAGAAACAGCAAGAAATATTTTTGAAAATGTAGATGAAGGAAGGCTAGTTGAATCTGCAATATATCTAGAGGTAGCAGCATTAAAAAGACTAGATTATCTAATTTCCATAGCTAAGGGAAATCGCATTACAGTAAGTAGTGAATATATAGCTCGTAAATATTTAGAATTCCTTAAATAAATACACTCCCACTTAAAACTAAAACATTTCAAGTGGGAGCTTCTATAAAACTGTTTTATATTTAACTTTAAAATATTTTTTTAGACTAAACTTTAAATTTTCCTATTAATAATCTTAATTCCTCTGCAATTGTAGCTAAATTCTCTCCTGAATTAGCAACTTCTGATATTGTTGCTGCTTGTTCCTCCATAGCTGCAGATACTTGCTCTGTTCCAGCTGCATTCTCTTCAGAGATTGCAGATAGATTTTGTGTTAATTCAAGAATTTTATTCTTATTTTCTGACATTAATTTTGCTGAATTATTAAGCTTATTAATTATGGTCTTTATAACATCTATAGCTTCTGCAATTCCTTCAAATTTTCCTTCGGTTGCTTCTACACTCACAGTTTGTTCATCAACAATCTCTTTTGTTTGTTGCATCAAATCAACTGCATTTTGAGATTTTGTCTTTAACTCAATTATTATAGTTTTAATATCATTTGTGAAGTTATTAGATTGTTCTGCAAGTTTTCTTATTTCTTCAGCAACAACTGCAAAACCTTTACCTCCTTCCCCTACTCTTGCAGCTTCTATTGCTGCATTTAAAGCTAAAAGATTAGTTTGGTCTGCAATGCTTTGAATCATAATGCTAGCATTTTCAATTTTTTCAGCACTCTTATTACTACTCATAATAATCTGATAAGCATTGTTTGCAGCATCACTATTTTTCTTAGCCTTCTCAATAAGTTCTTTTAAAATTAAGAACCCTTCTTCTTTTTCTTTTTCAATTTGAACTGATGCAATATTAAGTTCTTTCATATAATCTAAATCCTGTTCTAATAAATTGCTCAGCTCTTCTACATTATTGGCTGCTATTTCAGTATCTTTGGCTTGTTCACTTGCTCCTCTTGCAATTTCCTCAATAGTCTTAGCAACTTCATTTGATGCACTAGCCGCTTGTTGAGAAGTAGCAGTCAATTCTTCAGAGGATGAACTAACATGTTCAGTTGCCTTAGCAGTTTTTTTGATAAACTCTGCCACATTATCTCTCATAATTCTAAGAGATCTGGCCATATCTCCAGTTTCATCCTTTCTATTTAAATATTGTGCTTCATCGAATTCTTCATCTGCTGAAAATTCCAAATTAGAAAACTCTTCTATTTTCTTTGTAATTGCTAAAATAGGTTTTGTTATACTTCCTGAAATGAAATTAAACAAAATAATTGTTAATAATAGTATTGTTAATGTAGAAATCATTACTATGTTTATTATTTTTTTGGCACCAGACATTAACTCACTTTCTGACATAAATGATGCTAATATCCAATCAGTTCCCTCAACTTTATATGGACTAACTATATATTTTTTACCATCAATAAGAACATTAAATGATTTTAAATCCTCATCCAAAAGCTTGTCCAATCCTTCAATACCAACTTCATTAACTTTTTTGAAATTGTTTTCAGCATTTTTTCCATCTGCCATTATTGCACCTGTTTTATGTATAATCATTGAATACCCAGTTTCACCAATCTTCATTTTACTTAACATATCGCTAATATTAGATTGTTGTACATCAACTGCAATTACTCCTAAAAAGTTCCCATTTTTATCAGTGATTGAACGAACATTGCTTGTAAACATCATGGACTCATAAAGATATGGATCTGTTCTAGTAATTTTCCCATTTCCATTCATCCCCTCAACATACCAAGGTCTTTTTGTAGGATCATATTCTGGTGTTATACTAGATTCTGGCCATTGTATATATCCTCCATTTTTAGTTCCTAGATATACATAAACTGTACCTTTATGACTATTTGCATATTGTTCAAATATTTTGTATATTTCTTGTTCAATTCCTCCATTTGTTGAAGGATGCATTTGTGTAGCTTGAGTTAGATTTTTGTAGTTTTTAATGCTATCATCAACCTTCATTACTGAAGGATTTGTTGCTAGCATATCAATATTTTTATCTATTTGATCATAGAAAATATTAATTGCTTGAGAAACAGTATTCATTTGTTCTTTGGAATTATTAAAATAATCAGAATAAGCTTTTTTATTTACTTCATAAATTACAATTCCACTAATACTTCCTAGAGTTATTAAAAGAACTAGAATTGAAGATATTAAAATTTTTCCTTTTATACCATTAAATTTTTTATTCATAATATAAATAATCCTCTCCCACTTAAAATTTATTTTTTAGTATCTTCATTCTATGATGTAAACATTAAAACATCAATGTTGAATTAATGGAAGAGAAAAATCAACAAATTCTCTCTATATCCACCTAAAAATATTTATTCCAATGACTTCTATCCCATCATTATTTAAGCTTTTTTCCCTAAGAAATTATACTACTAGTTCCCCATAATAAAAATAAAAAAGATGACTCCTGAAACATACAGAAATCATCTTTAAAAAGTTGTATGTTCTCTTCTTTATAGATTTCTACTCCAAAGAGAACATTTTCTATTTTTTATTTAATTCTAACTACATTGCCTTTTTTAATAATATAAGATCTTTTAAGTTAATTATTCCATCACCATTTAAATCTGCATTAGTTTTATTTATTGCTATTGTATCATTTACTAGATATTTACTCATTAATTCATAATCATGAGTATCGATCATTCCATTACCATCCACATCTCCTAATAAAGGTATACCTGAACTTTTTACAGTTAAATTTGTTGTAAATGATTTTGTAGATTCTCCTACTGTTACTATTGTTGTAATGGTTGCATTTCCAACTCCAGTTGCAGTTACTTTTCCATCTTGAGATACTTTAGCAACTTTTTCATCACTACTCTTATAACTAGTAACAACAGTTGTAAGTCCTGTATCAACTACTTTTTGTAATTCTTCTGAAAGTTTTACAGAAAGAGCTAATGAATTTTTAGATGCTACATCAGTATATAATGTTTTGTTTGCTTCATTGATAGTTGAATCATTTACTTTTTTCTCCAAGTCTCCTACAAATATCTTTGAAACTTTTGCTACTGATAAATCAGCTCCTTGATCACCTATATATATAGTTTGAATTCCTGGTAATACAGTTCCATAACTATCGTAATCTTTAAGAGCATTCTTATATGCTGTAACCATATCTTTTAGTGTAAAATAAGCTGTGTTTGTAGTTCCTTTTGATTTTGTTACAGCTGGATTTAATGTTACCCAGTTTGTACCAGTCAAATTTCCTGATAAAATTAATTGTGGTGACTTCTCACTTGTATAATCTACTGCTATAGCTAATTTATTTGAAAAATCAGCATCAGTAAAATCTAATCCATAAGATAATGATAATGCTTGTCCCCATCCTTTTGAGGTTGCTGCACCATTAAATAATACACTTGGATCATAATTTGAATTATCCTTTGGATTGTTCCATCCATCTAACATTGCTTGTACGATTTCTGGATATACAAACTTAAGAGTTTTCCTGTTGAATAAGCCCATTGAATCTGTTGTATTTGCTGCAAAAGCATTATTGTCCCACCAACAGCATGGTATTTGATAACTACTAGCTACTTGTAAATAATATTTTGCAAAGTTAGTTCTATCTTGTAAATTATTTTTATCTGTAGCTGCAAATTCACCTAAAACTACAGGAATTCCTTTTTGTTTAAATGTTTTATCTAGTAATCTGAAAGTCTTATCTATAAATGCCTTATCAGTATCACCAAATGTAGTTTGTGAACCTGCCGCAGTATTCATTGCAAAGTTATATGGAATATAAGCATGAATAGATACTGCTACATGGCTATCTTGTGGCACTTTCATAGCTGAAACTTTAGCATAATCTGATGAAGCTGCATAACCTGGAATCATTACAAGTCTCTTTTCATTATTTCCACCAGTTGCACGTATAACAGGAAGAATACTTGCATTGTAATCATTTATTACATTATATGACTCAGTTGTTCCAGTCCAATCATCTCCAACTCTTGGTTCATTTATTGTTTCAAATATTAATTTGTCGCTATAATCTTTAAAGTGTTCTGCTATTTGATTCCATATAGTAGTTCCTTCTTTTATAACTTTATCTTTATTTGCATTGTTCATTTCACCTTGGATTGCATTATGATGAATATTAAGAATTGCATACATATTATTAGCAAGTGCATAATTTACAACTGTTTCAACACGAGACATATATTCTGGATCAATAGTGTAATTGTCATCTGTATAATGTTCATCCCATCTTACTGGAATACGAAGAGTGTTAAAACCTGCATTTTTAATTTCATCTATCATTTTTCTAGTTGTTTTAGGGTTCCCCCAACCAGTTTCTCCTCCAGTTGATTCTAAAGTGTTTCCTAAGTTCCAACCAACCTTCATATCTTTTACTAAATCCATAGCAGAAATATCACGCATTTCTGTTGGATGCTTATAATCAGCAGGAAATTCTGGTTCTGCTGGCACTGCTTTAATATAAGTATAATCTGACAATGTAATATCAGCAGTTAAACTAGTTATCTTCTTTAAGTAGTTAACTTTTTCTGTTGCATCTTTTGGTAAATAATCATTTAATAAAACTTGAGTAGTATTTCCTGTAAGTCCCCAAGATACTGCTGTTGCTTCATAGTTTTCTGAATAATCTTTATTTAGATTAATTACAAGATCATCATATCCATCTGCTTTAACAGTAACTGTCCCAATGTGGAACTTTAATTCACTTGAATCTCCTGCTGCAAGATTTCCATCTGAAATATTTATTCCAAAGTTTGCAGTACTATTTGCTTTTGCTAATGCATCATTAGAATTAGTTCCACTATAATTTAATGTATCCTGATATAATAAACCTTTGCTGTCTCCTAAATTCATCCAAGCCCAGTCATCAGTGTTTTGTGCAAAAGCTCCTGTATAAACCTTTGTAGATTCACCTTTTTGAGTATAAATTTTATTGCCAGTTTTTGGTGTTGTTGCTTTTTTAGAATAACTATATTCAGATAAGGTAATATTTGCTGAAACATTAGTAATCTTAGTTAAATATTTTGCTTTTTCAGCTGAATCTTTTGGCAAATAATCATTTAATAAAACCTTAGTACTATTTCCATCGATTCCCCAAGATACTGCTGTCGCTGTATAGTTTTCTGAATAATCTTTGTTAAGATTAATTACAAGATCATCATATCCATCTGCCTTAACTGTTACAGTGCCTATATGGAATTTTAACGAACTAGAATCTCCATCTGCAAGATTTCCATCAGAAATATTTATTCCAAAGTTTGCAGTGCTATTTGATTTTCCTAATACATCATTAGTATTTTTAGCATTAAGATTTGTAACATCCTGATATACTAATCCAATAGAATCTCCTATGCTCATCCAGTTCCAGTCATCAGTATTTTGTGCAAAGGCTCCTGCATAAATTTTTGTTGTTTCTCCTTTTGTTGTATTTGTGGCAGCATGTACTTTCAATGAAGTATTACTAATACAACATGTGAGTAACATAGCTAAAAACGTAAACCATGCTGTTATTCGTTTTTTCTTTCTCATTATGAATCATCCCTTTCATTTATTTGTAAGACTTTTACCAAGATATATGCATAAATATGTCTATATGTTTTGCTTATTGTAATATAAACATAAATTGCATGCTAATATACCAAATTACTTTACCATATGATTACTTTACTGTGAACTTTTTCATCGTAAAAACTCCTTATTATTACTTAATTTGCATCTAGTTATATTTAAGGGATATTTTGCTTGATTTTCTTGTTTTTTTAACAAAAAATAAGATTCCACATTTTTATGCAAAATCTTATTTTGTGTAATTATTATACATATATAAATTTAAATTTCACTACATAAAGATAGTAATCTACTTACTTATAACCAATTACATCTCAACTTTAGGACACAAATATCTTCCTCGTTTTTCTGTTTTTCCTTTAACTTCAATGGCTCGTTTGGGACAGTGCTGAATACATGCCATGCAATGAATACAGTTATCACTAAAATTAGGTACACCAGCTTTTAAAGTTATGTTATTTACAGGGCAAACTTTAGCACACTTGCCACAAGATACACAATTATCTGTAATATAAAACTTACGTGAATTTACAAAAAGTGAGTAAAAGCATGTATTTATAAGACTAGAAGAAAGTGTAGGCATTACAGTAAAGTCATTTTTTTCTAACTTTTCTCCTGATCGTATCCTCTTTCCTATTTCATAAAACTTAGGTTCAGCCATCTCTATTACTTTATCTATAGTTTTTCTATCTTTTATATCAGACATTATTAAATAATTATCTGGCATAACAACTCCCCTGAACCCCATATAATTTATTCCTTTTTTTATACATATTTTTCTACAATACTCATTTGCATTTCCAGTATTTTTTCCCATAGTTGCAACAAAGTATATATTTTTATTCCCATTAAATTCTGCTTCTTTCAAAAACTTCTCAATAACATGAGGTAATCTCCAAGCATAAATAGGTGAAACAATTACAAAGGGTTTCTCAGAGTTGAACACCTTTTGTTTATTATTTTTTATCACTTCATTTAATGACACCAATTTATCATCTAAATATTGAGCAATTATATTTGCAGCATATTTACTATTCCCTGTTCCAGTAAAATAAAGAACCATTTTATATCCTCTCCTTTTTTCATAGTATTCTTCATTAGTTTCAAAAAATATTATTATATTGATATATAATAACTCCAATTGCCAATAATAATATCATTAAATCTTATATTTTTATAATTAAATTCTGTAAATCCATTTCCAATGTAGAATTTACAATTAATTTTCGAATTAGTAATCAAAGCTAATTGATTTCCTCCTCTCTTAGAAATATTAGGAATAATGCATTCATTTATCATTTTGCTACCAAGTTTTTGCCCTTGGTAATCTTTATTAACAGCTAAAGATTCAAGGTACCACGCTTGTCCCTTTTCTTTTTTACATGCTTTTTCAGCATCAGCTAAAAAATTTAAAAAACGTAATATGTTAATAGGATTGCTTTTTTTTAATAACTTAACTCCTCCTGAAAGAATATAATCAAAAATACCAACTTCTTTTATAGATGGATCTTTTAAAATAGCTGCTGAAACTATATTCTTATCTAAAACTCCAACTAAACAATTATATTTTCTCATCCAAGTTTTCAATGAAACCATAAATAGACTTTGTAAAAAATTGAAGTAACTTTTTTCATTTTTAAAACTTTTACCTATAGTAAGCTTAAAAAAATTATATTCTTTAAATGATTCTGCATATAAATTGCTTACATTCCCTAAATCTTCTTCCTTCATATTACGATAACTAATCATTTTGACCTTCTCCTATCTTTGTAATTTTATTACTGAACATGTGTTGACTAATGAATATGTGTAAATTATACTTTGATGTATAAATCAATACAATCGGGAATTATTCATATTTTGTACATTAATGAACACATATCTAATATTTGTATTGTTTTGGAGGTAGTATGAAAGATAGAAGATTTTTAAAAACAGAACATGTCATTAGAAAAGTATTTTTAGATCTTTTGAAAGAAAAAAATCTAAATCAAATAACTGTATCTGAAATTTCAAGAACTGCTAACTTAGGAAGAGGAACTTTTTATCTACATTATAAAGATGTTTATGATTTATATTCATGTATTGAAGATGAGTTGTATAGTGAACTAGAAAAATTATTTGATAAAGCATCTCCTTGCAATAATATAACTAATCTTATGACTTTAACAGATAATATTATGGACTACATATCAATGAATAGTGAGACTTTTCAAATCTTTTTTAGTCATGAAGACAATGTAAAAACTCTTTCAAAACTGAAAAAAATTTTTAATGATAAAATTTTACAAGAAACCGAAAAATTTTTTGGAGATAAGTACAATACAACTGAATATGACATCATAGAAGCTAATTTTATAGTTTCAGGAGTTGTAGGTGTGTTAAAAGAATGGTTAATTAACGGTATGAAAATACCAAAAGAAAATGTTTCTGTTATTCTTCAGAAAATATTGACAAAATTCTAAAATTTTTAAACCAAATAAGATTTCGTATAAATTACACGAAATCTTATTTTTTATTATTTGAATGTTTTTTATCTGATACAATTGCTAAACACATACCTCCAAAAGCTATAATAAGTCCACTACAAAAATATAGTAAGATAATACTTTTACATTTCTTTATCATATTTACAACGATAGTAAACACCATATCCAATAACAAATAGATATGCAGTAACCATCTTACTCCTTAATAGTAAAAATATATTTTAAGCTAGAATTAGTACAAGAAGCGACAGAATTATTTTCAAAAATTTACACTTAAACTATAATTATAGAGATTTGACATATTTATATGTTTACTAAGATAATCTTTTATTTACTATAAATCAGTAAATAAAATAAACAAACATGGAGGTATTATTATGAAAAAGCTGTGTACTATTTTAGCTAGCGCATGTGTTTTAGCTACTATAATTCCAAGTAAAGTATCAGCAGCCGAAAATTACAACTATGGTGAGGCATTACAGAAAGCTATTATGTTTTATGAATTCCAAAGGTCAGGTGATCTTCCTGAAAACAGTAGAAATAACTGGCGTGGAGATTCTGGAATGAATGATGGTAAAGACAGTGGTCTCGATCTTACTGGTGGTTGGTATGATGCTGGTGATCATGTAAAGTTCAATTTGCCTATGGCCTATACTGTTTCTATGTTATCATGGAGTGTTTATGAAAGTCATGATGCATATGAAAAAAGTGGACAGCTCCCTTATATATTGGACAATATTAAGTGGGCTACAGATTACTTAATAAAATGTCATCCAAGTCCAAATGTTTACTATTATCAAGTTGGTAATAGTGCTTTAGATCATTCTTGGTGGGGATCTGCAGAAGTTATGCCAATGGAAAGACCTTCATATAAGGTAGATTTAGAGCATCCTGGTTCAGCTGTTTCAGGAGAAGCTGCTGCTGCATTGGCTTCAGCTTCAATTATATTTAAAGATACAGATCCTGCTTATTCAGAAACTTGTCTAAAACATGCAAAAGAATTGTTTAACTTCGCAGATACTACAAGAAGTGATTCTGGTTATACTGCTGCAGCTGGATGCTATCAATCTTGGAGTGGTTTTTATGATGAATTAACTTGGGCATCTATATGGTTAAATCTTGCCACAGATGACTCTACATATCTTGATAAAGCTGAGTCATATGTTCCAAACTGGGGAACAGAAATTGGAAACCAAACTCCCAAATATACATGGGCACAAAATTGGGATAATGTTATATTTGGTTCATATTTGATGCTCGCAAAGCTAACAGATAAACCATTTTATAAGGAATGTATTGAAAGAAACTTAGATTGGTGGACAACAGGTGTTAATGGTCAAAAAGTAGCTTATACGCCTAAAGGTTTAGCTTATATGGATATTTGGGGTTCACTTAGATATTCAACAACTCAAGCTTTTCTTGCAAGTATTTATGCTGACTGGTCTGGCTGTGATCCTACAAAATCAGCAACTTATCAAAACTTTGCTAAGAGTCAAATTGATTATGCTCTTGGAAGCAGTGGACGAAGCTTTGTAGTTGGTTTTGGCGAAAATTCACCAAAACATCCTCATCATAGAACTGCTCATGGAACATGGATGGGATATTTAACAGCAAATATTCCTGATTATAGTCGACATACCCTTTATGGTGCCTTAGTTGGAGGTCCAGATAATACAGATAAGTATACAGATGATATAAACAACTATCAAAATAATGAAGTCGCTTGTGACTATAATGCTGGTTTTATTGGAGTTCTAGGAAAAATGTATGATAAGTTTGGTGGTACAACTATTCCTGATTTTAAAGCTATAGAAACTCCAGAAGATGAATTTGTAACTAATGCTAGAACTAATGGAACTGGAGGAAATATGTCACAAATAGTCCTTTCAATCCGCAATGAAACTAGTTGGCCAGCAAGATCTAGTGATAAATTATCAGCTAAATATTTTATGGACCTTTCACAAGAGATCAAAGCTGGTGCAAAACCAAGTGATTTTAAGATAAGCTGTAGTGAAAAAGGGGTTAATCTTTCAGGACTTTTACCTTGGGATGTTGATAAAAACATATACTATATAAATGTTGATTTAACAGGAACTAATCTTTCTCCAACAAGTAACAATGATTATAAAAAAGATATTTATATGATGATTACTGCACCTCAAGGAATAACAATAAGTAATTCAGATGACTATTCTTTCCAAGGTATTTCAGGTAGTACAGGTCAAGATGGAGTTAAGACTAAATACATTCCTATCTATGAAAATGGAGTGAAAGTATTTGGAGAAGAACCTAAAAAACAGATTACGCCTACTATTAAAAAAGGTGATATAAATAATGATGGAGTTATAAACATTTTAGATTTAGTAATGCTTAGTAATTATATTAATGGAGATGAAGAATTAACTGGAGATTCATATAATGCAGCAGATGTAAACTCAAGTGGTGATGTATCTTTAGTAGATTTATTATTACTAAAAAAATATATTACTGGATCAATTAACCACTTCTAATCAACAATATAATAATTGGGTTTTTTACTAAAAAAGAAGGGACTACTTAAACTATAGTTTCCCTTCTTTAATTGCTTATTTCAGACTTTAATTTATACTATAATCATTATTATAAAGAAAATAATAAAATAGATTCCAAATAACAACTTATATATTTTTGCTTCAAATTCTTTATCCCTACCAGGAATATAAAACTTCTCTTTTGATACACCTCTTGACAATTTTATTGCGAAAATTATTTCTGTAACAACAAAAGTTAAAAGTGGTCCTACTATTGCTAGCATAGGAATAAAAAATTTAGGAAAAATCTCATCACTAAAAGCTACAGCTATAGCACCTACTCCCAAATTTACTAGAACAGCTACAACAAATTTTTTTAAATGCTCATATACCCTTTCCCAGCTATGGTCAGTATATTTTGCAGTTTTAATAAAGTTAAAAATTGATTTATCTTTATAAATATTAGTAATATTTCTCTCATCTATTTTATCCTTTAAATTTTTGACCATTTCCCCTATATCTTCTAAAACCACAGTAAGCCTTATCTTACCATTATTATGTATAATTTTTACCCATCCACCTGTATATTTTACTGATGCAAATTTTATAGACGTTATACTTTCATAAGGAATTCTTATTTCTCCCTTTGCATTGTTATATATAATTCCTTCTTCAGTCAATATTACATATATTTTTTTAAATCGCCTATACATTATCAAATAAATAAGCAAAAATTCTATTCCTATAATAATTACAAGAACTATACCTACAAAGAAAAATATTACACCTGCCCCTATAGTATCTCTTAAATTAACTGTTAATGTCATTTCTAATGCAATAATAAAATAAGGTACTATAATCATTGAAGCTACCAGCAAAAAGAACTTACTAGGTTTTCGCAAATGTTCCCTATAAACATACTTATTTTCCAAAATTCTACCGCCTTTCATTTGAGTCATTTTTAAATATTTATTTTATATTTAATTCTACTATTTCTTACAAATTCCTTCTTTTATATGAATAAGGGAAAAATATATTTCTTAAATTAAGGATTAATGTAACTTCTTTTATAAAACTATGTAAATACTTCTTCTCCCAACTCACAGGCTAGTGTTTTAAAAGGAATTTTAAGATATTTTATATACTTATGAAAGTTACTCTATTTCAAATGATAAAACCATATCATACCAATTAACTCCACCATGAACTGATTTTGATAAACCTTTATTTACATATCCAAACTTCTCATAGTAGTGAATTAATTTTTTCTTGCAGGTAAGAATAATCCCTTTTCTTTTTGATATTTTTGATATATTTATGATATGATTCATAAGCTTTGCTGCTATGCCTTGATTTCTATACTCAGGGAGAACATCTAATCCAAAAATTGTTTGATAATTACCTGCTTGTACATGTAAAGAAGAGTCTTCATATAATTCATCTAATATAGTGGTCTCATTAGTAACACATCCATTAATAAACCCAATTATTTCATTATCCTTTTCTGCTACAAAAAAGCTTTCTTGAAAAGTATTTATACGTTTCTTAAATGATTCCCTTGTAGCTGCTTCTGCCTCTGGAAAGCATATTCTTTCAATTTCAGTTACTCTATCTAAATCTTCTATTTTTATTTGTCTAATTGTGATATTCATTCTTTGTATCCTTCTTCCTATAATTGTTTCTAACAATTTTTAACTTAAATCCAATATAGTCTATTATAATTGTAAGTCCCCTATATCTCAAGTTTCCTTAAATTAAGATATAGGGGACAATTTACTTTAAGTTTCAGCCAAGGTTACTTAATTATAAATCTTAACTCTTTTAATTTTGCTAAAATGCTATTATATTCATTATCATATTCTTGTTTTTTATCTAGATTAGTTTCTACACAAAGCATAGATATAATATTACTTAACTTATTTTCTAGAACAAAAATTTCATCATTAACTTTTTGTTCTTCTTTATTAGTTTTAACCTTATTTTTTTCTTCTTGAAATTCACTATAATTTCCACTGAATGTCTCTACATCTTTATTTTTAATTTCTAGTATATAATCATATATTTTTTCTATGAACACTCTATCATGGGAAACTATAATCATTGTTTTATCAGTACTTAATAATGCACTTTCAAGAGCTTT
This sequence comes from Clostridium sp. SHJSY1, assembly GCF_031626875.1. NCBI lineage: Bacteria > Bacillati > Bacillota > Clostridia > Eubacteriales > Clostridiaceae > Clostridium > Clostridium sp. SHJSY1. Next base: position 128,183 of record NZ_JANDMF010000007.1, on the reverse strand, counting down.
AATTGAAGTAATATCTAAGTAGTTAGTCGGCTCATCTAGAATTAATAAATTATTATCTTCTAAAATAATCTTACATAAAGATACCTTTACTTTTTCTCCACCACTTAATACCTCTACCTTTTTATAAACATCTTCACCACTAAATCCAAATAAATTCAAGTTAATTCTTATAAAAGTTTCATCAAATGAAGATGTATTTTTTATATTATCTAATATGCTTTTCTCACTATCTAGTGTATCTTGGTTTTGGGCAAAGTATCCTACTTTAACTTTAGGATTTATTCTTATTGCTCTATTATCTGCCTTTAGAATCTCTTTTATTAATGTAGTTTTTCCACTTCCATTTTCACCTAATAAAGCTATCTTTTTATTTCTTTTAACTTTAAATGATGCATTGTCTAACAGTATATTTTCTTCTATAGAAAGGTTTAAATTATTTACCTCTATTAAATTTTTACTTTCTACCTCCATATAATCTTGTATATAAATTTTAATTTCACTTATATTTTTAGGTTTTTCTTTAACTTCTAATTTATCTATTCTAGTTTGAATAGCCTTAGCACTATTATCAACCTTTTTCTCACCTTTTTGGTTGCCTAATTTATGAAGTCTAGCTTCTGAATTTCCCATTCTTTTAGGTGCTTTTCTCATTCCATCTCTTAAACTAGTTTGTTGATTCTTTGCTAACTGAAGTCTTCTTTTCTCTGATATATACTGATCATACTCAAATTTTTGTCTCTCTTTTGCCTCCTCTTTCAATTTTAAATATGTCTCATAATTTCCTTTATATACTTTCATTTTTCCATCTTCAATTTCAACTATGGTATCACATAAATCATCTAAAAATCTTCTATCATGAGAAACTAATAAAATTGCTCCATTATGCTGTTTTAGCATTTCTTCTAATACTTCTATACTATGCTGGTCTAAATTTGAAGTTGGCTCATCTGCTATTATTAATTCCTTTTTTTCTTTTAAAGCATTTGCTATCTTTAACTTAACTTTTTCTCCCCCAGATAAATACTCTTGAAATTTATCTGGAGCATTTAAAATACTTTTTGCTTTGCTTTCTTCACAGAAATACTCTGTATCTTCACTTTGACTTATATAAGTATAGCTATCAGTTAAAAATATATTACCTTCCTCTATATCAGTTTCACCTATTAAAGCTTTTAAAAATGTTGTTTTTCCAGCTCCATTGCCTCCAACTAAACCCACTCTTTGATTATCTGAAATTTCAAACTTATCTATATCTAATATTAATCTATCTGAATAGTATTTTTTTAATTTATTCACACTTACTAATAACAAAAAATCCCTCCTTTATACTTAAATATAAGGAGAGATTATGATTAATTGGACAACAAAAAAGCATAAAATCATTGTAATAATTTACTCTCCCTAAATTTAAGCATTATAATAAAACCTATCTATAGGTTCTAAAAATCTTATACCACTTGTAATTTAAAAAAGTAAATTATTGAAACATTCTTCTACCCGTGCCCTTTCTTTATTCTTAATATAGTCAATTACATATATTGTAATTGTCAATTATTTTACTCTAATGAATATTAAATGTCAACAAACTTAAATTTATTATATTGATACAATGGTAAAAACTTTAAGCAAGAAATAAATTATAATACCCTGAAATAAATATTTTTATTGCAAAATATAAAAGGTTATCTATACAATGCATTATTCAGATTGACATTAAAAATAGTCAATTTGAAAAGTTTAAAAATTTTATTTATAATCATCCTCGTGTAATCTTTTGTTATAGAGTAGCTGGACATTCTTGCTTACTTGCAAAACTTAGTGTTGAATCTATCTCAGAAATAGAAGAATTTGTAGATTCTATTTCAGCTTTAGAATCTACTACATATACTCACATTATTTTTTCAGAAGTTCCCATAAATAAAAGTGTGGAGAAATTTTTTTAATATAGTAAAATGACAATATCTTAATAGATAATCCTTATTAAGATATTGTCATTTTATATTCTTTCATGAAAAAACTATTATTCTAAAATTTATCTGTATAATCAACATACCATTCTGATTGCTTTATTGGAATTTCTTTTTGAATCAAGGAATCTAAATCAAGTTCATTAATATGAATTCCATATAATGTACTGTTAAATGCAGTAGAAAAATAATAACTGATATTTGTATGATCACGAATAACTATCCATTGTGTCCAATCAAAGCCTGATTTATTTGCAAGCATAACAGTTCCACAAGGTTCAGCTAGTGTTTGTAAAATCTGTCTTGCTAATCCAATACTTTCTTTAGGGTTACTTGCTTTAAATTCCCCTTTTCTTAAGAGTTCTGCACGAACAAATCTTGAAGGTGAAGTTGAATCACCAGGACTTCCAAATTGCCCAGTGCCATATAGTTGAAAATTGGGGCAAGATTCTGGAATGTTATAAAGACTTAGATTTTTATAATTACATAGATTAGTTATATGCCAATCTAATGGTGGGTCATTAGTTAAAACTCCCATTCTGTTTATATAAGTTTTGATTTTTCCATTCATAAATTCAACAATTAGATGATCTCCTGCAGAATCACTTATTATAATATGAATTGGAATTTTTATTGGCTTGACTGGATCTATTATTTTAACTTTTGAAAGTGCACTTTCTGCTTCTTCAACATCCTTAAAGTTCCCCAAAATATAACTTATAACATTGTGAACACTTAAAATATTGTACATTAATATTGGAGTTTTATATTTAGTTGCTTCAAGCCATAAAGCAGCCGCTGAAAGGCCTGTCTCATTTAATCCATCTGAATAACCAGATTGTTTTAAATATTGGTGCAAAGTACCAACAAAAGCATATTTGTTCTTCCATTTTATTTCTCCCTTAAGAGGAAGTTTAGGGAATGACTGCTGACGTGGTACAAAGGAAATCACTGTTGGGATTTCTATAGTAAAATCCATTGTACGTGCTGATATTAATGATTCTTCTTTTGTTCTTCTTTTTATAGATATATTTGTACACATATTTTCAAACCATATTTAACCTTAAAAATATATTTTATTTCTATAGTATGCTGTTTATGAGAATTTTACTTCAATTCTAAAGTGATTTTTTGGGAGTATGTTTTAAAATATAATTTATAGATTATTACATGGATTAATGAAAAAATAAAAGAAGCTATAAAACTAACTAAAATAGCTATGTTTCCATATCCATATGAACTAAAAAAACAATAGCTAAAAATAACGCTGACAACTATTCCATAAATAAAAGATATAAAATATAGCAGTAATATTTTTTTAGACATAATTTTTTTTACTTCTATTTCACTTATGCCAATTCTATAAAGATTCAAATATTTTTCCCTTTCATCCTTATACTCCATTTTCAATTTAAAATGAATCATTATTATATAGGAGAAATACATAAGAATCCAAATATATGTAAAAATAAAAATCAGAAAATTAGTACTTTGTATTGCCTTGTTATAAGCATCTATCCTTGAACTTATTTCATAAAATCTATTTCCACTTTCAATATTATTCTTCTCAAATAATTTGTTAGATATTTCATCTACAATATCATTAGAATTACTCCAATTACTGAAATTATATAAGTGTAATACTCCCTTTATACTAAAGTCCTTACTACTTAAGGTTATCCATTCATAATCTTCTTTATTAACTAAAATTATATTTTGGGATATACAATTAACCTCTCCAAATAAGGGATCTAAAATTGTATATTGTGTAGTGAACTTTTTTGTGCCTTCTTTATAATCAATATTAATATCATTGATTTGTGTCTTAATATCTTCATGTTCATAATTATCATTTAAGTCATATGGGTGAACATATATAAGTGAATTTGATTGAACTCTATAATCTTTTTTCAAAATCTTATTTATATCATCTACACAGAATATTGTAAAAGTATTGTTTCTTACAAAACTAACACTTTCATTGGTAACTATAGAATTACCATTGTTATTTACAATAGATTCTATTTCTGCATCACCCAAAGGTTCAAAGTGCCCTTTTACTTCACCATATGTCATATGAAATGGATGATATATGCTTGAATCTTTAATAAGTGCAGAGTAATTAATAATACTAATCACAAGGAAAAAGATAATTCCAAAAACTAACCAAGTATTAACAAAAAATATTCTTTTATTCTTGCTATAATAGTATTTTATATCTGAGAATAAAAAAATATTTTTTACATATTTTTTATAACTCCTATTTTTGAAATATTCAATTAATGATTCACCATTATAAAATATTAATAATGATCCAAACATACAAAGAAGTATCCTAATTAGCCATATAGTATCACCTTTTTCATGAAATAGACCCATTACAACGAAATCAACAATTGTAATCACTATTCCAATAAGAAAAAATACAATACTATAATGTCTCCCACTTTCAGCTTTTTCAGTATATTTTATCTTATCATATATGGTGCTTTTAATAATTCTGTAAATGTTGATAATTAATGAAATTGCAAATATTACGGACACGTATATACTTGTTGTTTTATAAGATACTACTGAAACACTAATATCAATATTATTTATACCTATGACCTTACAAACAAAGTACAAAAAAAATAATGATAATCCTGTTCCTAGTACTAACCCTAATATTAATGATAATATGCTTAACACTAGGTTTTCTATTATAGTACTTTTAATAACATCATTTTCTGCCATGCCAAGTGATAATAATATGCCATAATCTTTTTGCCTAGCTTTTATAAATATATTTTGAGAATAAGGAATAAACATACTCATAAACATTATTATAAAAAAAGTTGGAGCATAAATATTTCCTGATATTTGTGGGTCAACAATTGAAGGATTCATAAACTGCTTATTTTCTGATATTGAAAGAAAACTATATAAAATAGCTATAGAAGATAAATTACATAATATAAATAATCTATATTTTTTCATATCTGTTTTTAACATTTTAAATCTAATTTCACTAAATGTCATAATTAATCTTATATGATGAGTTAATATCATATTCCCCTTTCTAGAACAAATTATAGTTGAATTTATCTAAAAACCTTTAACCTAAATTACTCTCTAGGTTACTTTTATAAAACTCTTCTTCTACTTCCATTATAGAATTAAGAAACTTAGCTTTATCTCCTTGTTTTCTGATTTCCTTAAAGATTGAACCATCTTGTAAAAATACAACTCTGTCACAATAGCTAGCTGAAAAAGGATCATGTGTTACCATGAGTATACTTGAATTTTTTTTGTTACGAAGCAACTCAAAATATGACAAAACCTTTTTAGATGATTTTATATCAAGATTTCCTGTTGGCTCATCTGCAAATATTATTTTAGGATTGTTTATTATAGCACGGCAAATCGCTACTCTTTGTTGCTGCCCTCCTGATATTTCATAGGGATATCTTTCTAGGATTTCTTTTATATCTAACATATCTGCAAGAGTATCCACTATATCGCCTTCCATAATTTCGTATTTTTCATCTATGATTAATGGAATCATAATATTTTCCTTTACAGTTAAACTACTAAGTAAATTAAAATCCTGAAACACCATTCCTATATTTTTTCTTCTAAACAAGGATAATTCATTCTTCTTCATTTTGCATATATTATTATTCAATATATTTATTTCACCTTCATCACATTTATCTATACCAGATGCTAAGTTTAATAGTGTTGTTTTTCCACTTCCTGAACTACCCATTATTCCTAAAAATTCAGTATCCTCTATGGATAGGTTTAAATTTTTCAACACAACTTTATCAAGCTTTTTATTAATATTATAGTTTTTGCATAAATTTTTTATTTCTAATACATTCATAGTACTACACCCTTTTTTTATTTTATTACAATTATACCATAAAATGTTTTACAACTTTTATGATATCATCCAATAATTAGACTGAAAATATCAATGATGAAAAATACCTATTCCTTTGAACCCCATAACTAAAAAGCCAACTATCTGGACTTTTGCCCAGATGGTCAGCTTTAAATTGATTAATTAATATTTTGCTTTATCCCTAAATTAACCTTATTATTCTCCATTCTTTCATTATAACAATGAAGTAAATATGTAAAAAAAGTAAAGATAGCCATAACTCCGCCAACTAATATCCATGCACTTTCAACTGTTGTGAATTTAAGTATATTTCCTACTATTGCAGGTCCAATAGTGTGTCCAAATCCCATAATCATTGGTAGCACTGCTTCCATTCTTCCTCTATGAGATGCAGGAGTATGATTTGCTATAAATGGTCCTGAGCTAGTTGTAACTACTATTTCACCTAATGTAAGAATAATTACTGATACATATGCAAATGGTATTGATCCAATAATTCCTGGCATTCCAAATCCAATAGTATAAAGTATTCCACCTAAAAATATTCTTGCTATAGATTTTTTCCCTGCTATTAATTTTGTAACTATTGGAGTCATTACTATTACTATTATGGCATTAAAGCTAACTAACGTTCCATAAAAACTTGCTCCATTATCAGGAACTATTTTAGAAGCATGTATAGGATATAAATATGACCACTGAGAATATACAAAATTATAACCAAACATTACTAATGCAAAGAACAAAAGAATTGGTCTTTCAAATAATACTTTAATAATTGATCCATCTACATGCTTTTCAAGCTTTCTATCCTCACTTAATTTTTCTTTTACTTTATGTATAGATTCTGGAATATAGATTAATATTAAAAAAGCAGTTATAAGACTGGTAACACCATCAAGTAAAAATAAAAGCCACAAATAGTCATTTAAAAGTAGTCCTCCTACTATTGGTGATATGGCATACCCTACATTCATAGCCATATAAAATAAAGAATAAGCTCCATCTCTATTTTTAGGAGTAGTAATATCAGCAACTAATCCACCTGAAGCTGGCACTGCAATTCCAATAAAGAAACTAGCAAAGATAACAACTGGTATTAAATAAATAGAAGTTCCTAGTGCTGAAGCTACTATATATAAAAGTGCTCCTAAAGAGTTAAATATGATTATAATCTTTTTCCTTCCAAAACAATCAGAAAGTTTTCCTCCTATAATTCCACTAAACATATAAAACATACCTGAAGCAGATATAATATATCCTGCATCAGTTTTGTTAATACCAATTTTCACTGTTAAAATTAATGTTAGAAGAGGAAAAATGAAACTCCCCATAGCATTAATCATTCTCCCCAAAGCTATAATATAAATTTCCTTAGATAATCCTTTATATGGACTAAAAATTTTAGTAAATTTAGTTAATTTAATTTTTTCATTCATCTGTATGCCCCCTAAACAATTTCACCTATGTGAATTTTTAAAAAATAAAGCCAAGCTATAAAAAACAGCTTGGCTTTAAAATGCTTATATTTTCCCATTAAAAAGCCACAGGTAACAACCTGTGGCTTAAAATATAATCTCTTCTTAAAAAACAGCACATAGGTTATTAATGATTCTTAAATTATTTATGTTTAAATTTGTTTTTATTTGTCTTTGTTTAATCATCATTAAAACCCCTTTCATTTTTGTTATAGAATTAGAATACTAGAAAAAATATCCAATGTCAATAAAAATATATGTTTATTTTTTAATATATTCACTTCCCCATTGAGTCATAAGCTTAAGAATCGGTATTAATGTCATTCCTTTTTCTGTTAAAGAATACTCAACTCTAGGGGGAACTTCATTATACTGTTCTCTATGTATTAAATTTCCTGTTTCAAGTTCTTTTAACTGTGCACTTAATGTCTTATGAGCAATAGGTTCTAAATTACTCTTTAACTTATTATATCGTATTACTTTGTATTCATATATTGTCCAAAGTATAATCCATTTCCATTTTCCTCCAACTAAAGAGATTGTATAACGCATTCCACAATTCCCATATTTATTTTCAAAGCTATTCATAATACTGCTCCTTTACTTACTTTATAGTTAGTATATAACAAATAAGTGCATACTTATCTATTTTCTTATTATGGTATATAATTCATAACATAAAGTCAATTAAACATAAAATGGAGGTAAAATTTATGAAAGTAATCGCAATTAATGGAAGTCCTAGAAAAAATAAAAATACAGCTACTCTTCTTACAAAAGCATTAGAAGGAGCTGCTTCATATGGTGCTGAAACAGAACTTATTCACCTTTATGATCAAAAATATAAAGGTTGTATAAGTTGTTTTTCTTGTAAATTGAAAGACGGAAAAAGCTACGGAAAATGCGCTTTAAAAGATGATTTAACACCTGTTCTTGAAAAGATTTCAAATGCTGATGCAATTATTTTGGGGTCTCCAATATACTTTAGTTCAGTTACAGGAACTATGAGATCTTTTTTAGAAAGACTTTTATTTCAATATTTAGTTTATGATGAAAATTACTCAACTCTTTTCAATAGAAAAATACCAGTTGGTTTTATTTACACAATGAATATAAATAATGAAATGTTTAAAATGATATGTGAAAATCAGCTAAAAACTGTTGAAGGTGTTTTAGAAAAAACTTTTGGTTCTTTTGAATCATTGGTGGTAAATGACACATATCAATTTGATGATTATTCAAAATATGTTTCATCAGCATTTGATGAAAATAAAAAAAGGAAAGTTAGAGAAGAACAATTTCCTAAAGATTGTGAAAGTGCTTTTGAGCTTGGTGTAAGATTTGTTAGACAAGCTAATGTATGATTGAATTTATTCATAATTAAAAATACTAATTACCTAAGTAAGGAAGAATATTTATCTTGCATAGATATTCTTCCTTACTTTTTAATTCATTTATATAACTTTTAAAAAAATCTATTTTGAATCTGAATCATTTTGAGGAATTCCCCCTCCTGGAGGTGTTCCTCCTGGACCTCCTCCTGATGAAGCTTTCTTTTCAAGAATGTTTGCCAGCATTGATGCTGCTTCTGCTCTTAACATTTTTTCGCTTGGCCTAAGTTTATCACTATTTTCACCATCAAAAGCTCCTAAGTTTGAAATCGTAGCAGTAGCTACTACTGAATCTGAAGAAAGTAAATCTATATCTGTATACTTACCAAGGTCAGAATTAGCTCCATCCTTTGTGTTTATACCTAATGCTGTTAATGCTTTGTAGGTATAAATGAATGCATCCTGTCTAGTTACTGCATTTTCTGGTTTAAACTTCTTGATTGTAGTATCAAGTATTCCTTTTGATACTGCCCATGAAACAGCCTTAGCATATTCACTATCTGCTGATACATCCTCAAATGAAGATGTTACTTCTGTTTCAGGCGATCCAGATGCTTTATATAACATTACTATATAATCTTTACGTAATATACTTTTACTAGGGTTAAATTTAGTATCTTCAGTTTCTGTAATTACTTTATCTTCTACAAGACTATCTACAGCATTTGCAGCCCATGAATAATTCGCCATATCACTAAAATATTTTGAATAATACTTAACAAATGTAACATTTCCGTATTTACCTGGTTTAATTGTATTACTACTTTGATATTTAACTATTACAGGTTTATCTGATGTAATCTTTGAAATATCATCTGCTTCAATAGTTCCTACTGTTGTATCTTTTGTTACCTTCCATGATGAGCTCTTATCAAAATAGAGATTTGCATTATAAGCATAACCATCTGTAGTTCCTATCCATTCTGAATTTTCAAAGTGAGCATTTAAAGAACTTGGCCCACTTCCCATTCCAGGAGCACTACTTGTTACTGTTTCTGCAACATAAAAATCACCATTTATTTCTGTAGTTTCACTATTTTCATTTGATAGATCCCAATGAGTTTTGCTATTTTCATTTTTGAAGTATACATTTCCTGTTCCTCCACCTTCAGCAGAAACTATATAATTATTTGCTGCCTTACATTTATCAGGGTTTGCTGCTGCATAGTTTTCAAGATATGTTCCCTTATATGCATCTGATGAATTGTATTTGCTATCTCCATACTTCTTATAATTTTCGTTAACTAATAGTGAACTATCTACATATACAGGTGTGCTAGATGCTTCTGTATATATAACTGCAAATCTGTTTCCTCCTGAATATCCTGGAGTTGCAGATTTATCAAGAAACCACCAATTAAGTGAATCTAATGTGTAAGCTGGTGAATTCGCCTTATCTAAAAACATGTTAAGTTGTGAAATTGAAGTTGCAGATTTTCCATTGATAGCACTATCAATTTCATCTTTTTTATTTAGAAAAGTTGTTGGGTCTGCTATATCATAGGCAGTTCTCATCTCTTCATCATCGTAATAAGCTGAAACCTTAGAATTTGAAACTTGTACCTTAGAATAATTACCGCCTTCATTTCCATTACGTGTTTTTATCCCCATAACTCCTTGGATTTCACTATTATATGCATAGCTATAACCACCTGAAGCAGATACAAGTCCTGCATCAAGATATGAAGTTAATTTGCTATTATATAATGATACTAGCCCCTTATCTCCACCTATTGAGTATACACCTGCACAGCGAAGTCCATAAGTTTTTGTGTAAGCTTGATTTGCCACAATAGTTCCTCCACCAGTGTCTGTAGCAAGGGCTGTCCCAGCTTCATCACCAGTAATAACTACTGTGCTGTTAGGATAATCACTTTGATTTTTATATACTGGAACATGCTCTCCTGATTGATTTTTAGTCATGTATGCATTAATACCTGAAGGTCTTGTTGATAAAGCAGTCTTATCTCCTCCTGAGTATTCTTTTCCAACATTAATTGTAGCTTTGTCACTACGTGTTCCTGCTGTTACAAATTTACTGTCATAATTTTCACCATTTTGAGCATTTATATATGTTTCACCACGATATGAAACATATGGGCCATGTGCCCCTGATGAACATCCAAATAGAAGTCCTCCTTGTAGGTTAAGACGTCCACCATAAGTAGAATAAACAGTGTTTACAGTTCCATCAATAAGTGGATTTTTCAAAGTTAAGGAAGCTTTTCCAACAGCTGTTGCATCAGTAGTTCCTCCATCAACTAATATAGCTGAACCAAGTCCATAGAAATTTCCTGCTTCAGATGGACCAATTGAACTTGCATTATTTTTCACATGATATGAATCAACTGAAACATTTGTACTTTTTGTCGATGACGTTACAGCAGATCTATCGGCAGAAGTAGCACCTGTAGCTTGTACCAAAATGCCTGCTGTATTAAAATCATTTGTATGTGTTCCTGTAGAATCATAGGTACCTATAAGACTTTCTGTATTATTAGGAATTTCTGTTACACTTTTGTAAAGATAAGCAGTATATACTCCAACCTCACCTTTTGAAGGTCCATTTTGTACGTTTTCATAATAGTTGAATAAACGAATCAAGTCATAATCTTTACCATATACAAGTTTATCTTTTTCATAAGCATAATTTATTACTTCAGCCTTGCTGTGGAACATAACAGCTGATTTACTTTGATAAGCTTTTACTTGCTTATATTCTTTATCATCAGCTGCATAATATATACCTGTTGATGTACCTGTAGACTCATAATAGTCATTTGTTTCAGCACCACAGACCTTAACTTCTGTATTAACATCATCTGGAAGTGTTGTGCCACTAGCTACTGCACCTTCTGTAATAGCTGGGGCAGTATATGTTGAATCTTTTGATTCTTTATGGGTATCATTTGGATCTTCTTCAAAAGTAGCATTGATTTTTGAAGATTCACTAGAAAATGTGTATTCATATGAATATTCGTTCTTGCCAACTGCATCACTTACTTCTTTTCCATCAGCAGTTAATGATTTTATTTTGTAACCAATGTCTGCAGTGATTTTAAAGGTTGTAGAATTTCCACCAGTAAGCATTGATTTTGGAACATTATAAGTTCCTTCAGGAAGGATACTACCATTATTTTCTGAAGCAACATCAAATGTAGAAACATCACTACTAAAACCACTTGTTCTTCCTTCTGCAACAGCTTTAGATATAAAATCTGTTGTACTATAAAATATTCCAGTACAGCTCATGAAACCAGCTGCAGTAAGAGCAGTGTCTTTCCCAAATGACCATCCTTTTGTAGCATTGTAATCATAAATAGCTCCATCATTAATTTTAGTTACACTAGTTGGAAATAATACATAGTTTCCATCTACCTTGTTGTTGGAAGATACTGTAGTTGAACCATTTCCAATAGTTGTAACTTCATGCCCCTTAACCTCACCTGGAAACATAACTATCTTAGCATTTTTTTCTTCTCCTGCTGTAGTTACAATTGTAGCTTTACCATCACTTCCAACAGTGTAAACCCAGTTACCATCTTGCAAATTTGCAGCTTTAACTTTTAAGCTTATGCCTGGTCCATTAATTACCAAGGAAGTAAAGGATAGTGTTAACAAACAGGATAATACTCTTTTAAATCTTTTCATTTTATTCCTCCTCACATAATTTGTTTGTTTTCCTTCATTTAGATATTACCAGGAAAAAATGTGCAAATTATGTGAGCTTGAATACATTTTTATAAATATATGTCATATGTATTTAACATTTCTTTAATATATCAATAATCTTACTCCTAACTGATTCAGGAGATTTTACTACCACATATGGTCCTAAAGATATTATTTTTCTTATGACTTCATCTTCATCAAAGGTATAGTAGTGAATTTTTACTTCATACCTATTATCACCTAAACTTCTTGTGCTTCTTTCATAAGAGGAAAGCCCCATAAAGCATCTTTCCATAGCCATTCTCTCATCTGTTAATTCTAAAACTATAGGTTCTTTTGAATATTTTTTATCTTTTAATTGTATTAAAAGCTCTTGCCTATTTTTATTAGTTTTAATACTTGGCTCTAATTCTATGGATTTAAGGTTCTTTAATAAAATCATTATTGGTCTATCTTCATCTATAGAATATACAGATAACCTAAAACTTTCATCTCTTAAAGAATACTCAAGTCTTAAAGGTATAGCTAACTTATCCTTATATTCATTTCCATGCTTATCTTTATTGGTATATCTTATTGGACAATCATTTATGATGCCTTGAACAACTTTAAAAAATAATTCTTTAATATTCTTAAAATCCTCTTCTTCATTTACAAACCTATTAGTTCTTTCTATAGTTTCATTTTTTACAGCTTGTACATCAGCTAACTCTTTTTCTAGTTTTAATACTAAATCTTCTCCTAAAAACTCTCTTGTCATCTTTTCTTGTAGCATTCCTTTTAACCATTGTTTTTCTAAATTCGAAAACCTTACTGCTAAAGGGATTTCTTTATTTTCATTTAAAACTGGATAATACTTTTCATTTATCTTCTTAAGGATATTTAGATTTTCTTCACTACTATACTGATTTAAGATTAATCCCTCAAAAGTTATAAAATCCTTACCTATTAACTTTTCATCGTAAGCTTCCTCATCTATAATTTTTAATATTTCCTCTTGGGTTAATCCATCTTTTGATAAATTCAATAACTTAAAAACTAAATTAAAATATCTATTTTTATACTCATGAAATAACTCCATAGTTTTTAAGCATCTCCTTCCAGTCTGATTCTATTTTTCTTCTTATATAGCTTGGCTCTAAAACTTCAATTCTACCACAATAACTTCTTATCCAAGGCGTCATTTCACTACAATCATTGACTTCCTTTGAGAATATAAAACTATTCTCATCTTCCTCAAGTTTGTATTCAATAAGCTCTCTTTTTATTTTTTCTATAATATACATTTCATCTTCATTCTCTATTTTAACCTTAAACTTTAAAATTTGAGGACGGCTTTCTCCATTTAAATGAACGGAAGACCAGCTTTTTCCCATGGAAAATTTATATTTCTCTAATAGTCCATCTTTTTTATATTTTTCGTTTAAAATCTTTACATCATGTATTCTATCAAGCCTTGAAAGAAAACATCTTTTATTATGAAAAGCTACTAGATAAAATCTTCCACATTCTATGTCATAACGCAGTTTATAAGGTATAACTATCTCTTGGTTATACCTTATTTTTCTATTTTTAGGCTGATTATACTCTATTTTTACTTTTTTATTTTCATTTATGGCTTTCATAAGTTTCCATAGTATTTCTTCTTCTATAATTGGGTGAAAATGAAGCTTTTGATATTGAAAAACATCATCATAATTTTCCTTTATATCTCTGTGAAATTTCATATATTGCTTTAGAGTATCCTCAAAATAATATCCGCTAACATTAGGAAAAAGTATATTTTTATATAAAGAAGTAATTAAGTATAGCTTTTTTATTTCCTCTTCATTTAAATCTTTTAAAATATCCTTAGATATTGTATATTCCTTTGATCTCCCTTTTTTTTCAAAGGCGACAAGTCCCATAGAATCTGAAAGTTCTTTTAATTTTCTCTCTATGGTCTTGCTGCTTATTTGGTCATAATCTAAAACTCCATTCTCCACCAAAAATTCTTCTAATTCATTAAAACTTATTTTCTTATCATGATAATTTAAGGCTAAAAGTATGTAATAATAAAGTTTAAAATCAGTTTTTGTGAAGCTCTTATTTAAATAGGTGCTAATTAAAAAGTTATTAGTATTTGAAATAGAATCATAACTTAAACTTAAAAGTTTAGTCTTTCCTTCCCTGTCAAATTTAATAAAATCCTTTTCTATGTACTGCTGTATTCTTCTTATCTCATAGCTTACTTTTCTTGAACTTCCTCGATTTTTGTTTTCATAATCCTCTCTTGAAAAGCATCCATATAAAAATACATCTCTTAATATAGATCTTATAAGATCGTAATGCTTTATAAAATCTGCAAACAAATTAGCACCTCCATTAAATTTATCCTTGAGCTTTAAAATTATATATTGGTTTTATTATACCAAGAATTTCGACAGAATCCTTAATATTTTCTATAATTTCTTCAATTGGTTTATAAACCATAGGTGCTTCATCTAACGTATCCTCAGTAACTGATGTAGAATAGATACCTTCCATAGACTTTTTGAATTCTTCATAATTTATATTTTTCTTAGCTTTCGTTCTACTCATTAATCTTCCAGCCCCATGAGGTGCAGAATAATTCCAATCTTCATTACCTTTTCCTATGCAGACAAGACTTCCATCTCTCATATTTATAGGAATAAGTAATTTCTCTCCTTCATAAGCTGAAACGCTACCTTTTCTTATAATGTTATCATCAAAATTAATATAATTATGTATTGTATTAAACCATTCAAAATCTTTTACACTTTTACCTAATAGTTTATTTAAAATAATATCTGCCATAACACTTCTATTTAAAGTGGCATACTCTTGGCATATATTCATATCATGAAGATAATCTTCTCTATACTTTCCAGTTAAGAAACATAATGATCTTGGATATGATGGCATTAATTCATCATATTGCTGTTTTAAATTCTTTAATTCTTTTTCTATTTCTTTTCTTCTTCCTTGAGATTTAAATTCCTTAATAATTTCTTCTCTTTTAATGTAGTATTCCTCTTTACCTGAACATAAATCTATAGCTAAATTTTGATACAAATCTGCAACTTGTGTTCCTAAATTTCTGCTTCCAGAATGGATTACTAAGTACAAATTTTCCTCTTCATCTTTGTCTACTTCAATAAAATGATTTCCTCCACCTAATGTTCCTATGCTCTTTTCAATTCTTTTCGTATTTTTTAAGCTTCTAAAACATCTTAATTCTTGTAATTTTTCAAATTTAACTTTTCTTCCTTCATGTGTGTTTTTGCCTGAAGGTATGTACTTATTTATAATTTTATCTAAATATTCTAAATCTATTTGGATTTTACCAATATTTATAGTTAACATTCCACACCCTATATCTACACCAACTATATTTGGTATTACCTTATCTCCTAAATCTGCTGTAAATCCAATAACACAACCTGACCCTTTATGTGTATCTGGCATTATTCTTACCTTTGCACCTTCTACAAAAGGTTGATTGCAAAGCTCTAGTAATTGGTCAATTGCTTCTCCTTCTATATTATCTGTAAATACTTTTGCTGTATTATATTTTCCTTGTATTATTTTCATTTGTATCCCTCCATAAGTGAAAATCCTAATCCATGATTTGAACTTACTCAGCCAGTGAACATGAGTCAAGTTCTCTAAAATAGTAATTTTCTATTGTATTTCTTAAATTACCTACACCATCTTCAACTATAGATATAAATTCTAATATTTTTTCATTCCAACCTGCTATTATATTAACTCTATCTCCAGCAAATTGTTGTGTTCCATATCCTTGCATATCTATTGCATGTACCCAAACATTTGAATTTATCTTCTTTTTATATTCTTCAATATAACTTTGACAAGTTCTCTTATATCCATAATTTATTTCATTGTCTGATAATAGTATTATTCTATCTACATATATATTGTTACTTAGTAAATATCTTATTGGTAGTGTTATATCTGTACCACCACCAGTAATAGGTATGGATAAAGCATTTGATATAATACCATTTCTGCTAGCCATTGGTCTTAGTTTAAATCTAGTATCAAAGGTACTTGTTACAGCATCTTCACATATATAATTAGCTATTGCCATCATAAGTACTGCAATACTTGCTGAAGTAACATCACTCTTAGCACTTATTGGCATCATCATAGAACCTGAAACATCTGCTGAGATAAATGTTTTTCCTTTAAGCTTTGTAATATTTTCAGTTGAATACTTTATTGCATTTTCTAAAGCATTATACACTTTTGAAGTGCCTAAACCTTCTCTTTGTAGAGTATTAAATGCTGTATAAAATCTAAATGGCAACTGTTTACTTTTTAAAACGTGCTCTTTATTTGATAGCATCTCATATACTTTATCTATATTATTAGGGCTACTTTTAATTATATTTCTTAAATTTCTTAACAAGGCCATATATCCAAGGTTATTTGTTTCAATAAGCTCTTCCCAAGATTCCTTTGTATTTCCTTTTGCTGATAACTTTGTTTGCCATGTAGTTGGTGTGCTTAAATTTCCTTCTATTAGCCTTTTAAACATATTACTTTGCTCTTCATTTTTTGCTTTAGGATGGACCAAACATAATATATCTTTAAGTTTTACTTGCTTATCTCCATTATACTTAGCCAAACTGTATTCATTAAATGTTATAAATTTATCTGCTAAACCTTTTTTCATGGAGTTTGGTATTGGCTTTCCAAATTGATTTAAGTGATATGATAGAATTTCTGACATATCATCAACTCTCTCAACTGCTTCATTTATAGCTTTTCTTGTATAAATTTTCCCTTTAGTTGAATTTGAAAGCTCTGAAACTAAAACATGAGATATACTTCTAAGATGCATCTCTCTTCTAGTATAAATAGCTAAATTTGCAATAAATGTTGGGGCTATTTCACATAATTCTCTTATGTCCCTAATAATTTGATTTGAATTATCTCCATAAAATTTATCTTCTCCAAAGAAACTGGTTAAAACTTCTATTATTAGTCTATCTATCAGAGTCATTTTATAAGCTATATGACCTTCATGATTCTTAGTTAATCTATTTAAATCTTTGTTAAACTTACTCATATCCTTGCTCCTTTACTTTTGTATAAATATTTTAGGGAGAAAATCGAAAAGTGTTTTGCTTAAATCTAAGCATATAATCTAAAAACCAATATAGAAGTAACACTTTTCTTCACTACCCTTTTTTATTGCAAGGAGAAAATCTATTTGAGTAATAGTGCTCTACCACCTGAGCTATCTATATTATCATAGACAATATAGAACAGGACTCGAACCTGTGACACCTTAAAATCATAAATAGAAGTAACTCAAATATGCACTGCCTTGCACTTGACTTCTATTTCATTATATTTATTCACACTTAGTTTTTACAGACAAAAACTTTGCAAATTAAAAACCAGCAAACTTAATTGCTGGTCTTATATTTCAATATTTAAATTATAGCTTTTTCTTTTATAAATATTGCTTTTTACCATATGGACACACATACAAACACATGCCACATGCATCAATTTTTCTTTCTTCCTTAAGTCTGTTAAAGTGTCCTTCACATTTTCTCACATCAAGCCTTAATTCACGTGGTTCATTTTCTACATAATTCCTTCCCAGTATAGCTTTTGAAGGACATATTTCTGTGCACTTAGTACAACTACCACATTTACTTTCTAATATTTCCTCATTCTCCTGAAAAGGTGCATCAGTCAATATGGTTGTCCATCTTACACGTGGCCCAAACTTTGGATTGATTAAAAGACAGCTTTTCCCTATCCACCCAAAACCAGCTAATCTAGCTGTTAGTTTATGTGATAAAGAAGCATAAATTCTATTGCTATCTATACGTTCTGCTGCTGGTAATGGCATTACTCTGTAACCATTTCGTTGAATTACTGAACTTATTATAGAAGCAAAATTATCTAATCTACTATTAATTATTTCATATGCATGTATTCTATACTGAAGTTGATTTTCATATGAATCACCATGCTCAATAAGATCAACTATGCTATTTTGCAATGCTATCCCTATGGATATTGCTCTTGGATAATCATAGATTATAGAACCACTAATTTCTTTTATTTCATTTTTCACTTGGCTTAGTCCTGCTACACCAATTAAGTCAATTCCATGTATGTCACCTAATTCTTTTATAGTTTCAAAAAGCTCCAAACATTTATACCTCCTATTTATTCAATTTCCGAAAAAATCTCATGTATATTTCCATCTGGATCTGCAAATAATGCTGTTCTTTGATTCCAAGGCATGTTCTTTGGTTCTTGAATAGCTTTTGCTCCCATTTCAATTAGTTTTTTATAAGATTTATTTACATCACTAGGATTTTCACATGGAAATGCTAATTCAAAAGCTTGCCCAGATACTTTCTTTTTATATTCTTCACTATACTCATACATAGTTTCTCTTGTACAAATAGCAAATCTTACTCCTGTATTTTCAAATTCAACATAACCTCCAAGATCATTTTCAATCTTAAATCCTAAAACTTTGTTATAAAAATCCTTCATCTTCTTAATATCTTCTGTCCAAATTGTAATAAGATTAATTTCAGCTTTCATAATATTTTCCTCCTCAAAAATCATTATTTTTATTCATAATCATATAGCCCTGTAGTATTTTTATCTTTATAACTATCTGGTGTAAATTTATATACTATATCATTGCCTTTTGCATCAAATTCTATATCACCACCAACTGCATCATCCCCAACTAATCTTACATAATATGTTCCATCCTCAGTAATAGGTACATCAGTTGAAGCTTGGCCATTCAAATCAATTGAGGATACAATTTTTAATGATGGCGATATAATTATTAATTTACATTTTCCACTTTTAAATACACCTTTATAGTTAAATGTAATATGGTCTGTAGTTTGCTTATATCTATAAAAATATGCTTTTGTTTGGTATCCTCTAAAATATTTAAAATTTAAACCAATTCTACTTTTAATAGGTGAGTATTGTGTCAATGTAATAAAATAATCATCATCTTGTGATAGAAGAATATTTTCATCATTATATATATCATTGTATAAATTATCATATTTTTTATCTTTTAAATTCTTTAAATCTTCAACACTTTCTACCTCCCCAGCGGCTTTCATTTTATCTACATTAATTATTGATTTTAAATCTTTTATCTTAAAAGAAAAACTAACAGTACAACCTGTTAAGTTTAAAGTTGTTAAAGAAATTATTATTATAATACTAATTAATTTTTTCATTTTATCCCCCTATTGTCATTCTAGTTAATTATACATTATACGGAAAATAATTACACTAGATATAGAGTTTAATAAAATTATATTTTTATATTATCATCAATAAATTTATTAAAAGCCTTTTCACTAAATATTTGATTTGTTATATACTGTCCTTTAAAATTTAATAGAACCATCCATTGCAATTACTTTTCCATTTAAAGCATTAACCTCCAATTTATATTGCTTCATGAAATGTACTCCCTTCAAATTTCAATAAAAAAGAGGATCCAAATTTATGAATCCTCTTTCTTGTTAACTAATATCTAAATTTATTTTGACATAGTTGTTTAAAATTATATTTTATTCACCACCTACCCACTGATTTAATTGTTCCGAATAAATAAATGATTTAATAAGCATTCTTCCAGTATAAAAATCAGTATGAACATAAACTGGAGTATTAAGCATTTTATCTGAAGTTATAACACTTACAGTAGAAGGTTCCATGAAACTTGTAGATAAATTACCATAGAATACATACTTTGTATTCTTCTTTGTAAACTCACTCATAGATGAAGTTATTTTCTTTAAATCAAAATATACACTAAAATTACCATTAGCATCAGAAGTTACTTTTTCTTTATACAAAGTACCAAATAAATCAAAAGCAACTGCCAAAGGTGTATTAGGTTTATTTATTGTTCCTTTAACTGTGAAACCATTTTCAACAACTTTTCTATGCTCTGGTTCTATAGCAAAACGTTTTACTATTTCTTCAGGGGCCATTCCATAAGTGCTGAAAGTTTGGTCACTTGATGAATACTCAGAATATGGCTTAAAGGTTGATTTATAATACATTCTTTTTTTACTTGTATAATTATCATAGGCAACTTTTTCATCTAACCAAATTCCACTTGTAATACCATAGATATATCCATTTGTACTTGTATTAGTATAAAAATATTTATAATCATCATCTGAATCTGATATTATTTTTACATTTGTAATCTGTGTCTCAGGAATCTTAGTAACAACAACATCTAAAGCAGTCCAGTTAGACCAAGCACCATGAGTATCACTTACTCTAAACATAAGCGTATATGTGCCAGCTTCTTTAAATTTCATTGTACATCCATCTTTATCTTGATTAGTAATATAATTAGATAATGATGTCTCTACCCCATCCTTCATTGCTACACCTTGTACATCCTTAATTGAATCATTTGCATCATTATCCTTAGAATTAAACCATCCAAAAGCAAATTGTGTATTTGTATCTCCACTTAATGTAGAATAATTAATAATACATTGTGGTCTAGTATTATTATCTGTTGGTTCAACAGGAATAGAAATACTCCATTCATCAGACCATACATTCTTTTCATTCATACACTTAAATTTCATTATATATTGCCCTGCAGTTTTAAATTGAGTAGCAAATCCAATATTCCCTGTTAAAGTCCCTATAATAGAGTCCTTAACGCCATCTGTCCCAGTAATATTCATATTAGTTATTTTATAGCCATCTGGATCATATGTATAATTCTCTCCATTATATGACCATAACCATGCAATTTGAGTATTTGTAGTAATTTGTCCATTTTTTAAGCTATCTGGATTCATAATAACATATTTTAAATTAGCAATTGGCTTATGAGTTGTATTATCTATAGCTTGGACACCTCTAATTAATCCTAAATTTGACTTGCTTTTAGTTGACTTCTGTAAACTATTTAATAAAGCATTATCTACATCATTTTCAATAGGCTCTATCTTATTTAAATCATCCTCTACAGATTTTTCAGATTTTTTTAAATCATTTGAATCAATTTGATATACCTTTTTTGAATTACTTAGAAACTCTTTATAATTATTATTACCTTCTGATGAAGCAACATTTACTTTTGTTGACAAAGAATTATTACTATTAGCTGATGCTATGCTAGGAGATAGACTTATCATTACAGCTAATGTAATTCCTAAAAGCTTTTTAACCATTAAAAATCCCCCTTTTTATTGAATAAACAGGCGTTTATTCTCTAATTTTTAATAATCTTACATTAATGCAATATTTACTATTAAGTGGTAATAAATTTATTTCCAATATCAATATAAATCAAATAATGTGTAAAATCAAAGTACTAACCCATAGTTTAGACATAATTTCATTGACTTTTCTTACATTTAATGATTATTTCTCCAATATATTCCTAATATCATTTTTGAAAATTTGTTTTTCTGACAAACAAAAAAAGTAAAGATACCATTTTTTTATGTATAAACCCCTTGTATTCTTGTATTAACAGGAAAGTTCATTCCTACAATCTTATGAGGAAGTGAATATGTCCTTAAAAAATTTGACCACCATATAGTGAGCTAATATTTCATCCTCATTAAAAGTTGATATGTCCATGCTTTCTACTTAAAATATATCTAAATAATTGTTATCTTTTAACCTAAAAGTGTTAAATTTAGTTATATCTAATATCTTAACACTTTCAAGCTTATTATATTTTATCTTTCTTCATAATATTTATTTCTATATTCAGAAGGTGTACATTTCATGTATTTTTTAAATATTTTCCCAAAATAACTCATACCATTAAACCCTACATCAATAGCAATATTAGAAATGGATTCTTTACTTTTTAGCAACATATCTGAGGCTTTTGAAATCCTATATTCCATTAAATATTCAAAAGGTGTTACCTTTAATGTTCTTTTAAAATTACGACAACATTCACTTTTGCTTATATTTGCTGCCATTGCAATATTCCTCAACGTTATGTTTTCTTTATAATATTTGTGTATGTATTGTATAGCTAATTTTACTCTTTCTTCATCAGGTGAACCTTCTATTACATAATCTTTAATATCATCTTTCACTTCTCTAACTAAACTCAACCAAACATTACTTAGATGATTTCTCATCTCCAACTCATAAGCATATGTTTTTTTATTAGATAAAGAGAAAATTTCTTTTAACTCATTTAATATATTTTTTTGCCACTCAATATCTTGTTTAAAAGAAATAAATTTCAAATTACTATTTTTAATAATCGGACTTATATATTTTCTTTGAATTGATGACTGCTCTGTACCTCCAATTAAAATTGCATCAAATACTATAGAAAACATAATACAATTAATATTGTTATAGGGCTTAATTTGATGAAGTACATTTGAATTCACAAAAATCCCTTCACCAGGTTCTAGAATTATTTGTTGATTCTCTATATAAAAAATCACCTTATCATAAAGGGAATATGAAAACTGCAACTCCTTATGCCAATGCCATCTAATATGTTTATCTTCAAAGAGGTTAAATTTATCTGTGTAAATTGCTATAGGAAAATCATAGGAACCATGTTCTGCTATTTCCTTTAAACTATTATCTACTTCTATTTTTGTTGATTGCATTTTTATCATCTCGCTAATATAGTTTTATTTTCTATCAATATATTAATTGTTATATACTGAAAATAGTAATAAAATTATTACAGATTTAATTATATAAATCAATATATTTGCAATAAAAAAATATACAGAAAGTGAGTGGAAATTTAGTGAAATCTCAATCTAGAATAAAAGGAATACTTCTTGTGATGATAGGTTCAATGCTATGGGGAGTATCAGGTACTGTAGCCCAATATTTATTTCAAGAAAAAGGTTTTAGCCCAGAATGGCTTGTTGTTATTCGATTATTAATTTCAGGAATAATTTTATTATCATATGGTCAATTAAAAGGTAATCAAAATGTATGGGTAATCTTAAAGTGTAAAAAGAGCCTATTAAATCTTTTGTTTTTTAGTGTTATAGGAATGTTAGGTGTGCAATATACATATTTTGCTGCTATTAAATATGGAAATGCAGCTACAGCTACAATACTTCAATATCTATCTCCTGTTATAATAACTTGCTATATAGCTATTAGAACTAAAAAAATCCCTACTTTTAATGAAGTACTAGCAGTTATTTTAGCTATGATTGGTACATTTTTTATAATCACAAAAGGTAATATTCATAGTTTATCTATTTCTAAACTTGCTCTTTTCTGGGGAATTAGTTCTGCTTTTGCTGCAGCTTTCTATACATTACAACCTCACTATCTCCTTAATAAATGGGGATCTACAATAGTTGTTGGCTGGGGTATGCTTATTGGTGGACTTGCCTTTAGTTTTATACATAAGCCTTGGGATTTTATAGGTGAATGGTCAACAACGGCTTTCTTTGCAGTTATATTTGTAGTTCTTTTTGGAACATTAATTGCCTTCCATTGTTATTTAGAAAGTTTAAAATATATAAAGCCAACTGAAGCAAGTGTACTTTCCTCTGTAGAACCATTATCAGCAGCCTTTTTATCGATTATTTGGTTAAATGTTAGCTTAGGTCTATTTCAATGGTTAGGAACAGCTTGTATTATAGTTACTATTGTAATTTTATCTAGAACAAAGAAAGTTGATGTATAAAAAATAAACTCCTGAAATAATTATTTATTGACTTCAGGAGTTTATTTCTATTCTCTATTACTTTCTTTAAAACATTTTTCTAAAATTTCACTTGACTCATCTTTTAAGTTAAAATCGAGAACCTGTACATTCTCCTCAAATCCATCCATCTCCACACCATCAAAACGATAAAGCTTAACTAATAGTTTCCAAAGAGTTTCTATTTCTTCTTTAGAAAACTCCTTAAAAAGATCTACCACAAATTTAAGCCCAGTATCCTTTCCACACTGAATTACAGCCTCCATGCCTTCATCAGTTAAAGACACATTAACTGCTCGTTTGTCCTTTATACTTGGTATTACAGATACAAATTTTTTCTTTTCAAGACTTTTAATTAGTTGAGTTACGTTTTGTTTTGTTGTACCTAATTTCTTTGCTATATTAATAAAACTTCTTTCATCTTCAGATAGATGTAGAACTGCTAGCATAGTCATATATTGTCTTGATGTTAATGATTCACAATACTGATCTCCTAACACTTGTATCTTATTTGAAACTGAAAAAAGACTTGAAAATGTTTGCTGCATTATATGTAATAATTCTAATTTTTCATTGTAATCCATATTGAAAATCCCCTTAAATAAAAAATCAATAGACAATATATTTAGTCAATACATTGTCTATTGATTATATAACTTTATTATGGAAATATCAAGAATTTATATAGTTTCATTGAAAAATTCAATCATCCTTTTCCATGATTTATATTGTCCCTCTGCGTTACCTTCTATTGTTCCACCTGAAGTAAATACTCCACCCATCATATGCCTAAATAAATTTTCACTTATAGGAATAATGTATGGAATTGGCATTGGATGCCCCATTTTTTTACAAGTTACTAATTCCACTTTATGCTTATAGTTGCTATTTTTTAATTTATCTAATATCTCTAGGCACCCATCATAACTGTTCCACATATTATCATCTGCTCCTGCAATCATGAGAATGTCTGATTCTGAATTCTCTAGCTTAATTCTTGCCTCTTCCTTATTTTCTGCTTTTTCAACACTTTTTTTATAGGCATTTGCAAAACCAAATGTTGTACCTTCTTTTTGAGATTTTTTTAAGTCTTGAAATGCTATACTATCATCTATTTTGATATACGGAATTGATTCACCTTTATATTCCCATGAAGAAACATTCTTACCAGTATTCATTCTATCAAGAGCTTGAAAACAGTATGCATGAGGTTCTACTGCAACAACTTTTTTAACTTCCTTATATCTTGAAGCAAGTAAAAGTGCTAATTCTCCTCCTTTTGAAGTTCCATGAATAAATATATATTCTGACTTTGTAATTTCATTATTCTTAATCCATTCAAATATTTTTTCAAAATACTCTAGTGGAATTTTTTCTAATCTCTCATGAAGTCCCTCATAATTAAAGTATGGAACCACAAGAACATTAAATCCTCTTGAAGCTAAAGGAGCTGCCATAAGAGTTACTGCATTTATATTACCATCAGATCCACCTAACATTAAAATTGTTTTTTGCTTAGACTTTTTTTTATAGAACAACTTTCCTGAAAAATCTTTTTCACAAATATCTTTAATAATAACATCTTCTGTTTTAAATAATCTCTTTAAAGTAATTTCTTCTTTTTCATCAGAAGATTCAAATAACATATTAATAATAATTGGTTTTTCAATAGATATATTTTCCGAAATATTTTTGCCTTCACTTTTTGATTTTTTCATAGAATAGATTAACCCCATAGAATTATTACTTTCATAAGTTCCTTCTATAGGCTTAGCTAAATTTAGGTCTACTTCACCTTTTTCATCTGAAAGAAATATTCCATAAGAGGAATATTCTTCACCTATGCACCATGGCAATTCCATCTTCATGCTTATCCTTAGTTTACTATTTGATTTTAATTCTGTTATTCTAATTTTTAATTTTTCATCTGCAAGTGCTTCTTTTTTAGATATTTCTATTTTCATAATTAAATTCTCCCTGCACATTATATTAGATATAGTAATTACTAAGATTTTTAAATTGACAATATATTGACTATTTAAGTATATTCCTAAAAAACATATTAGTCAATATATTGTCTATTTATATAATAAAACTTTAGCTGATAAATTCAGAAAGTGTACAAAAATAATCTTGTACACTTTCAAATGATAAATATCTATTAATTTTGATTTTCTACTTTAGCTTTTTTACTCTTTTTAACTAAAATAAATATGATTAAGCCTACAACTCCAGCTACAACTATATAGTCTGCTATATGAAGCCATTCACGTATTAATGTCCAATTTTCTCCCATAGCATAGCCTGCATAACCTAATAATATACTCCATAATAAAGATCCTATGAATGTATAAAAAACAAACTTCTTAAAATCCATTTTACTAATTCCTGCTGGTAGTGAAATAAATGTCCTTATAATAGGAAGTAATCTTGAAAAGAATGCTATTTTTTCACCATATTTATTAAAATATTTATAACTCATCTCTATGTGAGACTTATTAAGTCTAAGTTTTGCAGCATATTTATCAACTAAAGGTCTTCCGCCTTTAGCTCCTATAAGATATGTAATTACTGATCCTAAAGTACCACCTATAGTCCCCCATAAAATTACAAATACTAAGTTAAGCTGTGTCCCTGTATTAGCTGGTGATGCTAAATATCCTCCAAATGGTAGTATAGCCTCACTAGGAATAGGTATACATGCACTCTCTAAGCCCATTAAAGTAAATACTCCAAAGTAACCTACCTTATCCAATAGAGCTATAACCCAATTTACTAGAGTTTCTAACATATTATCCTCCTTCTATTTACTTACTTTTATTTTTTATAGAAATATTATAAAAGTTATATTTCCATTTTTAACTATAACAACATATTTATAATACCATAAATTTTTAATATAATCCTTATTTATGTGATAGATAACATAATTGATTTTAGATATTATACTTTGCTATTTAGTATAGTATTTTCTCAAAAGCTATTCTTTTACTCCCGTCTTCCAAATAAATTATTCCACAATACTGAAATTTATTTTTCTTAAGTAACTTTTGCATAGATACATTTTCTTTATGTGTGTCCACTTTTATACTATACACACCTTTTTCTAAACAAAGTTTCTCTACATTTTTAATAATTTGTGATGATAATCCCAAACCTTTACAATTGTTATCAACTGCAATTCTATGAATAACTGCATATTCATCATTACTAAACCATTGGCCTTCATAAATAGAATCATATGTTTTTTCTTCATCAAAAGAAACTGCTGCAGTAGCAACAATATTTTCATCTTTTAGAAGTACATAACTATTATTATTTTCAATATCATTATTTATTATTTCAACATTAGGATAATTGTCCTGCCATTGATTAATTCCTTGTTCTTTAAAATAAGCTTGTGCTTGGCCAATGATACCTATTATATTGTTGATGTCTGTTTCAATTGCTTTTCTAAATTTCATTTAATTCCTCCTCAATTATCTATATATTAGTTAATTTATTTTTTATAATACAAATTTTTATGATTTTTACTTATTATACAGTATTTTCGCTTATAAATATAGCCTTAACCAAGGTATACATGGTTAAATCTATAGATCTGGTATGTCCATAAAAGCAGTCAAGGATTATGTAAATCTATGTTTGGAAGGTGAATCCACTTTAAAAATAAGATATGAAATTATTTTAGACCAAAAGAAATAATTAGAGGAAATGAATGAAAGATATCACTATATTGAGCATAAAACCAAATGGTATGATGACATTATGAATCATCGTATACCAGATAACAGCAATCCAGAAGCTTGGAATATTTCCAACTTAGAATCAAAAGAAGAAGATTCTTTCCCTCAAATTCCAGGTAAAAATGGAGCTTCATAAAATTTCATAGTGATACTAATAAAAAATATAGTAACCCCAAATTTGCAGTTATCAAAAATAAGATAAATAATCACTTTCCACATATTGCAAGTGTATTTTATGCGGAAAGTTTTTCATAACATGAGTATTCATATACTAGAGATGTAGCTGACATACATGTAAAAAAGCAGTCCCATCATTACATTAATAACCAATAGTGAATAGAATTCTTTAAAAATCTATATGTTGCAACAAATTTATATAATTATGAAATATATTTAACTTGTAAGATTTTTAAGTCATTAATGAAATTTTCTACTGCCTCCTTACTAGTAGCCCAGGAGGTTACAAGACGAATAGAAGAATTATTATCATCAACCTTTTCCCATATATAGAATAAATACTTTTCTTGAAGTTCTTTAATTACTTCGTTTGGAAGAATGGGGAAAATCTGATTTGTTGGAGAGTAACTTAAAAATTTATACCCCATTGAACTAATCTCCTTGCTAAGTAAACTAGCCATATTATTAGCATGAATTGCAAGTTCAAAGTAAAGATTGTCCTTAAAAAGTTCAAGAAACTGCATACCTAAAATTCTTCCTTTAGCCATAAGCGCACCTTTTTGTTTCATATTAAATCTAAAATCATCTTTTAATGAATCTTTACAAATCACAAGTGCTTCACCAAGTAATGCACCATTTTTTGTACCTCCAATATAGAATGCATCAGCTAATCTTCCTAAATCAGAAAGTTCTATATCATTTTCATTAGAACACAAAGCTGACCCCAATCTTGCTCCATCAATAAATAAAATTAGGTTATTTTCTCTGCAGAAATTGCTTATTTGTTCAAGCTCATTTTTTGTATATATTGAACCAACTTCTGTAGGATTTGATATATAAACTAGTTTAGGTTTTACCATATGTTCATCGGTATGAATATCTAATACTGACTTTATATGCCGAGTATTAAGTTTTCCATCCATTACTTCAACAGAGATTACTTTATGACCTGTAGCTTCAATAGCACCTGTTTCATGAACAAAAATATGCCCTGTATTTGCTGCTATTACTGCCTCATGAGATCTTAAAAAGGCTGAGATTGAAGTAAGATTAGTTGAAGTACCACCAGTAAAAAAATGAATATGGATATTATTGTTTTTAATTTTACTCTTTAAAAATTCAATAGCTTTAATTGTATAATAATCTTCTCCGTAGCCTTCAGTTTGTTCAAAATTAGATCCTATTAAAGCATTTAATATTCTTGGATGAGCTCCTTCACTATAATCATTTTTAAAACTATACATTTATTTAACGACCTCCTTAAAAAATAACATCATAAATTTTTGTTGATTAAAGTATATAATTTGATTTAATATAAAAAAAGAAAACAATTAATTCGATATACCGATTTAATAATCTGTATATCGAAATTATATACAAATGTGCTTGTTTTTACAAGCCTTTTTTATAATTAAGAAAGAGGTGCTTTTAATGAAAGATATCAATATAAATATTGGGGAAAATTTAAAAAAAATAAGAAAATCAAGATTTTTAACAATAGATGCATTATCTGCTAATTCAGGTGTAAGTAAAAGTATGATAAGTGAAATAGAAAGGGGAATTAGAAATCCATCTATAAACATATTATGGAATCTTGCAAATGCTTTAAAGATCCCCTTAAATTCTTTTCTAAAAGATAATACATTAAATTCGCCAATGATATATAAAATGGGAGATTATGCTAGTATAGAGGGAAATAACTATACATTTCATCCCTTGATGGATTTTGATGAAGATAAAAAATTTGAAATATATTTTAATGAATATATGCCTAAGTCACAGACTGAAGACTCATTTCACTACGAAGGTGTAGAAGAGTATCTTTTAGTAACTTCAGGAAGTTTAATATTGAGTTTGGAAGATACCAAATATACAGTTAATGAAGGAGAAGTAATACACTTTAAGGCTGATAGACAGCATCATTATTGTAATGAAACTAAGATTGTAGCTAAAGCTTTTATATTAATGTTTTACACTAAATAATTTGGAATAAAGGCTGCATATTGGATTATAATTACAGCATATAGATGGTTTTTAGGTAAGTAGAGAGTAACTCTCACGAGTCCTCTTAATGTTGTTAACTTAAGCATTAAGCAGAAAATATAAAAAACACTTTACAATAGAAGAAAAATTTGTAGCCTTCTAGTGAAATTACATTTGCTAGGAGGCTTTTTCATGAATCATATTAAAATTTTATCAATCATTTTGAAACGCACTAATACTAGGAAAATCACTTTCTTCTGATTTAAATGTTATATTGTATTTTAAACAACTTTACGTTGTTTCGCTGATTAAAAAATTTTCTCTGTATCCACAATATTGGGCTAATTCATAGTCAACATAGATTGAAGATTTTTTTCCAGCTTCTAGCATCCTATAATCCCTTGTCTTTTATATTGTTTGTAACTTCTGGCTAAGAAAAAAATTCTTTTTTTCTTGAAACTAAAATTTTATTTTTCACGCTCTCATTTTCAACCTTAATTTACCTGTAAATACAAAAAAAATTTTTTTTGTTGTATTTATTCATTTTTTCAACTTTTAGTTGTAAAATTATAATATAATCCTTTAGGAGGTGAAGTTTACAATGCTAAAAGACAGATTAAAAATTCTTCGGATAGAACATAGATTATTTCAAAAAGACATAGCAAAGATTTTAAATATTACATCAAGTGCATATGGCTATTATGAGCAAGGGAAACGTATTCCAAAAAAATATCCAAAAGGGAAAATAGTCATGATCTTAGATAACGCTAGAATACATCATGCAAAACTGATACAACCTTTTTTAGATGAAGTTAAAGATAGATTTGAATTAATGTTCTTGCCACCATATAGTCCTGAATTTAATCTAATAGAGGGGTTATGGGGATGGCTAAAATCTTCTGTTATTAATAATGTGTTTTATTCTTCTTTATCAAGAGTTAGAATTTCAGTCCAAAAGTTTATTAAATCTATAAATATGGCTCCTACTCAGACAATAGACAGGCTATGTGTCCGAATGTAGAAACCAATTTGCAACATATATATTATAAAATTTAAATTTAAGGAGAACTTATAATGGAAATTAAAGAAAAACTTTATACTTTATTAGAAAAAGGTGAAAAAGTTGATTATGCAATTATAATTGATGGAAAGCCTACAATTGTTGAAAAATTTAAAGCAGGGGGTATTGGATATGGGGTTTAGATTTAGAAAAGCCAAAAGCTTTAGACCTTTGAGAATTAATCATTCAAAATCAAAAGATGTAGAAGAAAATAGCAAAACAGATGATACTCTAATTCAAATTAATTATAATTCTTATAATAAAAAAAATAATAATAAACCAAAAGAACCTTTCTATAATAAGACATGGTTTCTTTGGTTATCATTAATATTTTTCCCACCATTAGGAATGTTTCTCCTATGGAAAAATAAAAAATATACTACTAAAACAAGATATACTTTATATGCAGTATTTTCTGTTTATACATTATTATTAATTATAAATCCAGAATCTAATCAATCTACTAAAACAAAAAATTATATAACTCAAGGACAATCATCTAATATATATAATAATGACTCTTCAGAAGATACTCAAGCTAAAGAGGATGAAAAAAAAGCTCAAGAACAGGCTACTGCCCAAGAAGCTGAAAAACAAAAAGTTGCCCAGGAGCAAGCTGCTGCTCAAGAAGCCGAAAAACAAAAAGTTGCCCAAGAGCAAGCTGCTATTCAAGAGGCTGAAAAACAAAAAGTTGCCCAACAACAAGCTGCTATTCAAGAGACTGAAAAACAGAAAGCTGCTCAACAACAAGCTGCTATTCAAGAGGCTGAAAAACAGAAAGCTATTCAGCAACAAAACACTACCACTACACAACAAAATAATGGACAAGCAGTTTATGTAGCCACCTCTGGTGAAGGGCACAAATATCATTCAAATCCTAATTGTAGCCATATGAATGGTACACGAACTTTATCTAAAAGCGAAGCTGAAAAAGAGGGTTATACAGCTTGCAAAAAATGTTATTAGGTTAAATATATTAATTTTTATCTAGCTAATTAGAGATAATACATATGAATAACGATGTTTTAATGTTGCTATTTCAAAGTGGTTTATTCTTAATGACACTATTAACATTTATAGTGCTACTGATGGAAAAAATCTCAAAAAAATAGTAGCCCCAATGGATAGCTACTATTTTTAAATCAAATATTAAATAGTGATACCAGTTGCCTAAACAACTAGAATTGTATATAAGTAGGGTGTGAAAATATATTACCAATATATTTTCCATTCTACTTTTTTATTATCTGCATCTCTTGTTTATATTATATCAAATTTTTATAGAAATAAACATTTCCAACTTATATTACACCAGATTCTAATATATAAAATTTATTATTATCACAATCAATTTCAGCTAAAGCCCCATATGGAATTACCATCATTGGAGCTGTATGCCCAAAATTCATATTATACATTATTGGCAACTCTTTTAGATTTAGTTCATCTCTAATAACCTTATTAATTACATTCTTATATTCTTCATAATATTTATTGTCATATGGCTTACCAAATATTATTCCATTTACCTTTTGTAAAATACCTTGAGAACCATAATTTCTAAGCCAATATTCAATATATGTAGGATTGGTTGTATCCTCTGAAGTTTCAAAAAATAGTATTGAGTCATTCCACATATTTTCTTCTGGCCAAATTTTTGTACCTTTAATCATTTCTAAGACTTCAATACATCCACCAATTAATCGACCTCTTACATTCCCATTCCCTTGTAAAAGTTCTACTCCTTCAAATATTTGAGTATTTCTAGCTATCTTCTTATTTCTTTCAACCCATGGTAAGTATTCACTAGTCCATATATCTGATGAATATATTTCTCCTATTTCTTCTGTATTAAATAACACCTTATCAATCCAATGTTTTGTATAATCAAACATATTAATATTTTCAGCAAACTCTGATAAGATTGCAGGTCCATAAAAACTAGATAACCCCGCCTTTAAACACATGAAATGTGCTACTGTTGTATCTGAATAACCAATAAATATTTTTGGATTTTTCTTAATAACATCAAAATCTATAAATGGAAGCATCCTTATACTTTCATCTCCACCTATACATGAGAAAATTCCTTTAATTGAACTATCCCTAAAAGCGTTCATAAAATCTTCTGCTCTTTTTTCAGGATGATTATATAAATACTCACTTCCCTTTAATGTATTCTCCATTTCAACAACTTCTAAACCAAATTCTTCTCGTAATCTTTTCTTTCCTTGATTATATCTCCATAGTATTTCCTTATCTCCAGCGCCACCCCAAGATAAACTTACTGTTGCTATTTTATCTCCTTTTTTAAGAGCTAGTGATTTTATTAAATTTAACATACTTATCGCCCCCTTTTATCAAATATAATACCATAAATTAAATTTAATTTACTTGTTTTTTCTAGAAGTTAAAAACAAATATAAAAGTGCCTTCCATTTAAGGTTAGCACTTATTCCTAAAAAACTACTTCTTATAAAACTTTATCCTCAATTAAATTAATTATCTTTTTATATTCATCATTTATAAAAAAGTGATTCCCCTCAAAAGAATAGATGCTTATTTCCTTTTCTACCAACTCACCCCATGCATTTGCATCTTTTAAAGTTATTTCATCTTTTTCTCCTATTAATACTGATACATCACTTCTAATTAACTCCTCTTTTTCTTCATATATATATTCTTCTAAGATTTTAAAATCACTTCTAAGTATAGGAGTTACAAAGTCTAATAATTCCTTGCTTTCTACTACTTCTTTTGGAGTTCCACCTAAATCTATTACCTTCTTTATAAATTCTCCATCTGGTAATGCATGTATTTTCCCTTTTTTCTTGAAAGTAGGTGCTCTATGAGCAGAAAAGAATATATGCTTTGGTTTAGGTTTTCCTTCTTTTATAATTTTATAATATAGTTCATATGCTAAAATACTTCCCATACTATGTCCAAATATTGCATAGTTGCCTTCAGTTATTTTATCCTTAATCATATTATAAATATCCTCTACAGCTTCATTTAAATCATTATAGAAACCTTCTCCAAATCTTGACCCTCTACCTTTTAATTCTACTATTTGCAACTGAATATTATGGCTAATTATTTTTTTCCATTTATAATATATAACACTTGAGCCCCCTGCATATGGCAAACAAAATAATTTCATCTCTCTCATCCTAACTTTATTTAAATTACATATATTATATAATATTCCATATTGAATGTAAATTAATGTTATATTTACATATTGCTATTCTTAATTCAAGCTCCATTAATACTTTGTTATTTCATATGCTACATACTCTTTATCAAAATGATATCCAAGTTTTTCTGCTAAGGCTACAGAATCCTTGTTTTGCGCATCCCAACTTGGATATAGGCCTTTGTTCAAACATTCCAAAATCAATTTGGCCCCACAAACTAATGCCAATCTTTTTCTTCTATAATCTTTTCTAGTATCAATTTCTATCTCTATTCCTTTATTGTAAACAGTATATGAATATGCTCCTGAAACAACAATTCCATCTTTCATTACTACAGCTCCAATGCCTCTTTTTTATAATTATCATAATCATTAAATTGCGAATATAAATCCTTTGACTAGGAGTTGAATATTTCTATTTTAAAAAAATTGCACCTCCTTTAATTCAGTGGTGCAATTTTTTAATTCTTTAAGTTATAGATTTTTATGTGATCCATCACAGTATGGAGGCTTTTTAGTTTTCTTGCATGCACATAAATAAGCAGTTCCATCTTTTTCAGCAGTAAACTTCATAGGTGTAAATGAAGTGCCCTTATGTGCTCCATTACAAAATGGCTGGTTATCACTTTTTCCACATGTACAATAATAATAAGTTTCACCCTTCTTAAGCTCCACAGGAATAGGACCTTTTCCTGCTACTATAGGTTCATCCATATTCATCTCTCCTTATTACTTATAATCTTTTTATTTTATTCAGTAATCTATACTTTATTCATTAAAACTAATATCTTTGTATATAATAAAAGATAATTATCTTACATATATTTTTGAAACTTTCTATAAAAAATAACCTTACTGTAAAACATATTTCTCCGTTAACCCATATTTAGAAAATATTTGATACATAGTTCCATCTTTTTTCATCTCTTGTAAATTTTCATTAATTGCATTTAATAATGTAATATCCTCTTTCTTTAATGGATATCCAGCATTAAAATATGCCTCTGATTTATATTGCTCTGGTGATAATAATATAAAATCTGATTTAGATTTAGATTGAAGTATGTTTTCTCCTATTGAGTGCTCTGTTATCATAACATCTATTGTCTTATTCTCTAATGCTACTATTAAAGACCTATTATCATAAAAAGTTATATAATCTTTAATTGCTCCTTTCTTTTTCCAATTTCCAGCTATAGATTCATGCACTGTACCTGCAAGTACTCCAATGATTCTATTTTTTAAGCCTTCTTTGCTATTAATATTAGATTTCTTTCTGGTCACAACGACCTCATTTTGAGTATAAATAGGATTTGTAAAAGCTGCTAATTTTTTACGTTCATCTGTTATACTGATTGCCTGTGCTACTAAATCAATATTTGGGTCATTAGCAAGTTCTTGTAACGCATTAGAAAGGGAAATATATTTTACCACCACTTTTTGAACTCCCAGACGTTTAGATAACTCTTTTATAATCTCAGAATCAACTCCACTGAACTCACCTGTTTTAGGATCTCTATAAGAATATGGTTCAATATTAAATGATAATACTGTTATCTCCCCTTTCTCTTTTATCTTCTGTAATCTATCTATTGTTTGTATTGATTTATTATTTTCATTAGGTACTTCAATTGCAAAACATGTCATATTAGTAACTAAGTTTAGTATAACAACAAAAAACACTAGATATTTGAAAAAACTTTTCACTTAAACTCCTCCTCGGTACAAATATGTTTAAATTTGTAAGTTATCAATATAAAAAATACTATTTATATATTCCTATATTTCCTCTTGCCTAACCTGAATATTCTTTTGAAGTGTATTTTTATAAAAAAGAAGGTACCAAATAAGATTTTATTCTTACTTGATACCAAAAAAAATTAAACATATAAACACTACTAAAAACCAAAAATTCTATATTTTCTTATATATAAAGCTCAAAAGTTTTTTATAAAAAATTTTAAATTAGAATTTTCATTTTCTAAAACAACATATCATAATATCTCTTAATTATATTTTCTAATTCTAACAAATTCACATTTCTTCCCAATCTAATTACTTCTTTCCCATCAACATAAAGTATCAGCAATGGAAAAGAAAAAACATTATTTAGTGCTGCTAATTCCACTTGTTCTTCTCCATCTATCTCAATAAACTTTACTTTAGAGTAAAGTTTTAATATATTTTGGACTTTATTTTTAATAACTTCACAAGCCCCACAAACCTTATTACTAAAATATAAAATCACCATTTCATTGTTACTAATGATATCTTTAAGTTCTTCATTACTAGTTGTTTTTAACATCAAATCTCACTTCCTAAAAATTATATTTGTACTAGCCACCTAGTTCCCTTATTATTAATTTAATCTTAACATAAATATTCTCTTTCCTTGATATATTAATTTATTTTTTAGACAAATACTTTGATTATTCAAGTGAAACTGTAAAAAGACTTGATTTATCTTATGTATCTGTGATTGGTAATGCTATAAGATATACATATACTAAAAAACAAAGGAGTTATGAAATATGAATATTAGACAAATTAGAAATGCTACAATAGTAGTTCAATATGCAGGAAAGAATTTTTTAATAGATCCTGTTCTAGCAGATAAGGGTACTTATCCACCTTTTGGGCCACGTCTTGGTTATCCAGATGCACCAAGACAAGATCAAAATAATCCTTTAATAAATTTACCAGCATCTTTAGAAGAAATCATTAATGTAGATGCTGTAATTGCTACTCATTTACATTTAGATCATTTTGACCCTGCTGCAAAGGAAATTTTACCAAAAGATATAAAGATGTTTGTACAAGATGAAAAAGATGCTAAAGAATTACAAGATACTGGATTCATAAATGTGGAAATATTAAATGAAAATACACATTTTGAAGGCATAAAGCTATCAAAAACAAAAGGTCAACATGGAAGTGGAGAAATATTAAAAATGGCTGGTAACGTATGTGGTATTATTTTTAATCATTCAAGTGAAAAAACTTTATATGTTGCTGGAGATACTATCTGGTATGAAGGCATAAAAGAAGTAATTGAGACTCAAGCACCAGAAGTTATTGTTCTAAATGCTGGCAGAAATAAGTTTCTTGACACTAATCCTTTAATTATGGGAAAAGAAGATGTCTATGAAGTATATAAGGCTGCTCCTAATGCAAAAATAATTGCTAGTCATATGGAAGCTGTGAATCACTGGACTTTATCAAGAGAAGAATTAAAAAACTTTATTAATGAAAAAAATATATCTTCAAATGTTTTAGTTCCAGATGATGGGGAATCATATACATTTTAGTCTAAAAAGTTATATATAGAAACAAGATAAGAAATGGAGGCTATTAGCCATATCTTTTAAATTTTGAGTTATTAATTTCAATTTAATATTTAGTTAATAAGTTATGGATAATTATATTTATGATAAAAGTATACAATAGAATTACTAAATCTTATGAAGAAGAGCTTGTTGCTGGAAAAGAATATCTGAAATGGATATATAGTTCTCCTATTGGCAAAAGCTTTACTGAACTTTTTATTAAAAGAAAATTATTTTCTAAAATATATGGTATGTTTTGTGATACCAAATTAAGTTCTAATAAAATTAAATCCTTTGTTGAAAATTTCAATATAGATATGACTTTATCTAAAAAAGAAATTGATGAATTTACTTCCTTTAATGATTTTTTCACAAGAGAGTTGAATCCTATATCACGACCAATAAATGAAGATAAAAACATTCTAATCTCTCCTGGTGATGGAAGACTTATAGTTCATGAAAATATTGATTTAGATAATATAGTTCAAATTAAAGGATTCTCATATAGTTTAAAGGAATTAATCAACAATGATGATATAGCAAAAAATTACAAAGATGGGGCATGCATTATTCTAAGACTAGCCCCTACTGACTATCATAGATTTCATTTTGTAGATTCAGGTATTCCTTATGAAAGTACCTTTATTAATGGACACTATTATTCTGTAAATCCAATAGCTCTAAAATCTATACCAAAGCTATTTTGCCAGAATAAAAGAGAATGGTCATTATTCAAATCTGATAATTTCGATGATATATTATATATAGAAGTTGGTGCAACTTGTGTTGGTTCAATCATTCAAAATTACAAACCTAATATTAGGGTAAACAAAGGTTCTGAGAAAGGTTATTTTAAATTTGGTGGTTCTACATTAATACTATTCTTTAAGAAAGATTGCATAAAAATAGATAATGATATTTTAGAACAATCTAAACTAGGACTTGAATCTAAGGTTGCATTAGGGGAACAAATTGCATCTAGAATATTATAAAAATCAAAAAATGAGTCAATATATAAATTAATATTGGCTCATTTTTTATATAATCTTCTAAAACAACATATCATAATATCTCTTAATTATATTTTCTAATGTTTCCTTCACCCTAATTTTAAAATTTAATTTTAACATAAATATAATCTTTTATTATATATTAATTTGCTTTATAAATAGAAACTCCTATTTATAGATTTGTAGTATAAATAAGATTTTTAACTATTTTAATTCTGGAAAATATCCTTTATTAGCTACTATAAGTGCATCTAAAATTTCTTTTGCCTTTTCAACTGAAGGAACAGTAGAATTTAATGTTAATGCTTTAAGTGCTTTATCATATGAACCTTCAAGAGCAGCCTCAACAGTTAACTTTTCATAAGTATTTTGATTTACCATCATTGCTCTATAAAATTCAGGTATTTCTATTGATTTATGAACTTTTGCACCATCTCTCCCTATTGTTCCAAAAGTCTCTATAACAACATCCTTATCCATATTAGAAAAAGCTCCATTATTAACTACATTAACCATAAATCTCTCATTAGTATCATTAGCTATAGCAACAGCTTGATCTACAATAAAATCTCCATGAGCATCTAGAGAATGTTCAAAACCTTTTATTGATTTAGCAGCTATAACAGCATTACATTCTTCAAAAATTCTTTTTCTTCTTCCATCCATAACTTGATTTGCTCTTGTATAGTTTTTATCTGATTTTTTAACCATTGCTTCTGGAAAGTAATAATATTGCATATATGTTAGTGGTATATAATCTGGGAAAGCCTTAACCCCTTTTGCAATATTGGCAAATGTTTTTATCCAACTATCATCTAAGTGTCCAAAATCAACCATTTTCATTTCTTCACCATTTACAAGAATTCCTTTTAGCTTTTCAATAAGCTCTTCTCCATCTTTATTCTTAATTGAAGTAAACCAACCAAAGTGATTTAATCCAAAGTATTCAAATGTTAAATCTTTTTCTTTGTATCCAAGAGTTGCAGCCATGGCCATTTGTTGAACTATTGGCATATCACATATAAATAATGATTTAGATTCTGGAACTTCTCTTCTTATGGCTTCAGCTAAAATTGGAAGTGGATTTGAATAGTTTATAATCCATGCATTAGGAGCAT
The DNA here is from genome assembly GCF_031626875.1 of Clostridium sp. SHJSY1. Taxonomy (NCBI): domain Bacteria; kingdom Bacillati; phylum Bacillota; class Clostridia; order Eubacteriales; family Clostridiaceae; genus Clostridium; species Clostridium sp. SHJSY1. The sequence goes on along the minus strand of NZ_JANDMF010000007.1, from coordinate 88,430 downwards.
ATTTTACAACAGATTTTGTTATTTCAATCATAGGCTTAATACTTCTCATTGCAAAGGCAAATCCACCTGGTCCACAGGTTTCTTGCCCAACTAATCCATGAGCTAATGACACTTTTTCATCTTGTTCACGCATTTCTAAACCACCAGTTCTGATTTGTGTAAACACAAAGTCTGCACCTGTAAATGCTTCTTCATAAGATGTACTCCACTTAACATCTGATTGAAAATTTTCATCTCTGAATAAAATTTGAAGATATTTTCCCATAACTTCTAAGTTTTTTTCGTCAATATCATGTAAAACTAATTCTTCAATAGGCATCCTTTCATAAGCATTCATAATACTTCTTACTATTCCTGGTGTGTAGCTGCTTGCTCCTCCAACAATTACAATTTTGTACTTTTTCATTATTCGTCTCTCCTTTTATATTATTATTTTAAAATTTATAGTGAAAATCTATATAATATATTAGTTATCTATTGTCATGACCATTGTATAAACATCACCCCTATAATAATTAATGGTGTATTCAATAGGGATATCTTTTGAGTAACTTACTCTTTTACGTTTCAAAATAGCCTCATTAATATTTATTTTTAATAATTTACTAAGTTCATCATCTGACAAAATGGCTTGAACTTCTTGCTTTGCTCTTGAAGGTTTATACCCTGTATTTGTTAACATTTTGTATATTGAATTTCTAGATAAGTCAACTTCTAATAATTGTGGACATAGTGAATATGTAACATAAGATTTCTCTAAATTAATTATCTCATCATCTGCTAACCTCAATCTTTGTGTAAATATAACTTTTTCACTTCCTAAAATTTGAAGTTTTTCACATAAATGTTCATCTGGGATTATTATGTCTTGTGATATCATCACACTTGAAGGTTTCATTCCTTTACTTTCAATAATTTCAGTAAACCCCATAAGCCCTGGGAAAAAATCTATCTTATTTTTAGACACAAATGTTCCTTGCCCTCTTTTTCTATATAAAATACCTTCTTCAACTAAATTATTAATTGCTTTACTTATAGTCATTCTGCTTATATTTAGCTCTTCACTTAAAATTCTTTCTGATGGAACCTTTTCATCTACCTTATATGTACCCTCTTCAATCCTCTTTCTGATTATATTTTCCAATTGGTAATATAAAGGAATTGGACTATTCTCATCTAATTTCATCTAAATTACCACTCCTTTCTTTATACTTGTGGTAATGTGGACTATACCACCCTTATTAATTATAAATTATCATATTTTTTTGCTTTTTTCAACATTATTTTTTTAATTAAATATAGTAATTTTAGACAAATACTTTCATTATTCAAGTAAAACTGTAAAAAGACTTGATTTATCTTATGTATCTGTGATTGGTAATGCTATAAGATATACATATACTAAAAAACAAAGGAGTTATGAAATATGAATATTAGACAAATTAGAAATGCTACAATAGTAGTTCAATATGCAGGAAAGAAATTTCTAGTAGATCCAGTTTTATCAGAAAAAGGTGGCTTTCCGCCTATTGGACCCAAGACAGGCTTTCCTGATTCAATAAGGCAAGATCAAAGAAATCCTCTAGTTAGCTTACCAACATCATTAGATGAAATCATTAATGTAGATGCTGTAATTGCTACTCACTTACATATAGATCACTTTGATGATGCTGCTAAGGAAATCTTACCAAAAGATATAAAATTATTTGTTCAAGATGAGACAGATGCCAAAGATTTAAAAGATATTGGCTTTAAAAATATAGAGATTTTAACTGAAAATACTGTTTTTGAAGGAATAAGCTTAACTAAGACAAATGGTCAACATGGAAGTGGAAAAGTTCTAGAAATTGCTGGTAATGTATGTGGGGTTGTATTCGGTCACTCAACTGAAAAAGCTTTATATGTTGCTGGGGATACTATCTGGTATGAAGGAGTAAAAGAAGTAATTGAAACTCATAAACCAGAAGTTATTGTTCTAAATTCTGGTAGAAATAAATTTCTTGACACAAATCCTTTAATAATGGGAAAAGATGATGTATATGAAGTATATACGGCTGCTCCTAATGCAAAAATTATTGCTAGTCATATGGAAGCTATAAATCACTGGACTTTATCAAGAGAAGAATTAAAAAACTTTATTAATGAAAAAAATATATCTTCAAATGTTTTAGTTCCAGATGATGGTGAATCATATACATTATAAAATAAAAACATAGATTAATTAAAGTAAGACAATGTGTGTACAAGCATTGTCTTATTTTATTGTATCTTTAATTATGAATGTCAATTTATAATTTACATGCATATTTAAGTCTACTAGAAATTTATCTAATATCTCATTAGATGGAAATTTACACTCAAGAAGATAACATCCATCTCCGCTAACTTTATAGTTATGCAGAATATATTCTTCTTGTGAGTTTATAAATAATAAATAAGCTTGATGATGGATACTTTTTGTATATATATTTAACATTACATGAATGCAATTTCCTAAATTTTCATGATTAACTTTAATGGTATACCCCTCAATAATACCATTATCCTCTAACTTGAAAACTCTAGATGCTGCTGCTTGTCCAGTCAAATGAACATTTTCACCTAGTTCCTTCATAGTAATACGACTATTTTTAGATAAGTTCTCTAAAATGAGCTTATCAGTATCATCTAACATCTAATAAATCCCTTTCTTGCACCAATTACGGTATACTACTTTCTTTTGTATTTTTATGCTATCATTTCATATTTTCTTTGTCAATCATATAAGCTTCATTAAAATAAAAGCCACCTATTCTGGTGACTTTTTATTACTCTAAGTTTAAAAGACTGTTTGGAAAATAACTATTTGAATTACTCATGAATTCACCAATCAGATTTTCCTCAGACTTATCTTCTAATTTATATTTTTTCACTTCTTTATTCAAATTCTCCATCTTTCTATCTAACTGTGATACAAATAAAGCAGCATCTCTTAACTCATCCTTTAAGCTTTGAGGAACTTCCTTATTATATTTATAATAAATTTTATGCTCAAGACTTGCCCAAAAATCCATGCCAATGGTTCTTATTTGAACCTCAACACAGGCATCTTCCACTCTATCTGACATAAAAACAGGCACCTGCAAAATCAAGTGCAAACTTTGATATCCATTTGGTTTGGGACTTTTTATATAGTCTTTATATTTTATAGTTTTCACATCTTTTTGTTTTTGAATCATTTCACTTAGATTATATATATCAGAAGTAAATGAACAAACAATCCTAATACCTGCTATATCTTTGATATTTTCTTTGATAGAAGATACTGAAAATTCTCCACCCTTTCTATGGATTTTTTTCATAATACTTTCAGGGGTTTTTATCCTAGATTTTACATGTTCTATTGGATTATAGTCATGTGCATATTGAAATTCTTGCTTTAATATATTGATTTTTGTATTTAATTCATCTAAACCAAATTTATAGGACATTAAAAACCTTTTTAAATCCTTTTCAAGTTCTTTTACTTTTTTCAACTCTTCTATCATTTCCATATCCATATCTTATGTACTCCCTTTATTCCTTTTTCTTCATTTGCTTTATGTAAATTTATCATCCCTACTTTTATATCGTATCTTTTCTATGTTAACTGAATGTAAATAGATTTATATATTATAAACAATTGCATGAATTTTAATTATCATTTTACAAGGTACTATTTATTGGATTATAATCATTTCTTTATTAATTTTCTACTTTGGAAGCCTTATAATAAATTCAGTTCCTTTTCCAAACTGGCTTTTCACCACAACCTTCCCTCCACACAAATCTACAATTCGCTTTACAAGTGAAAGTCCTAATCCATTCCCCTCAGATTTATGTGCTAAATCTCCTTGATAAAACTTTTCAAATATATGATGTATTGTATCATCATCCATTCCTATGCCATTATCAGATATTTTAACCTTAATATTAGAGCCTTCATCCTGACATTGAACATTGATTTCTCCATGTTCTTTACTAAATTTAATAGCATTGTTTAATAAATTAACCCATATCTGAGACAGCATTTCTTCATTACTAAAATATTCAACAGAATCTAACTCCAAATTAAAATCAATATTTTTCTTTTCCCATTGCATCTGCAAAAGCAATATACAGTTTCTAATCTGTTCATCTAAGGAAAAGAATTTTTTCTCTGTAATAATTTCTTGATTTTCAAGTTTTGTTAAAATCAAAATGTTTGAGGACATATTAGATAACCTTTCTGATTCTCTAATGATAATATCTGTGAATTCTAACCTTTCATCATCTGTTAAAGAAGTTTTTTGTAGTTGCCTTGCAAAACCTCTTATGGATACAATGGGAGTTCTAAATTCATGAGAAAAATTATTAATAAAATCCTTATTGAACATTTCCTTATTATTAAGTTCATTTGTCATAATATTAAAGTTTTTTATAAGTTCTCCAAGTTCACGCTCATAGTTCAAATTGCTAACCTTTATATTAAAATTTCCTTTTGCTATTTCCTTAGTTGCTTTAATTAATTCATTCATAGGTTTTAATACATAGTTTCCTACAAAAAAAGTTAATATAGTTCCAATAATTGTACTTACAATAAATCCTATTATTAAAACTGCTAATGGATTTTTTTCTGTTGTTGAAATAATATTGTATCTAACTAATATAAATAGTAAAATACCTGATAATATACTTGCACATATCATCATTATAAATACGGCCAAAACAAGCTTAACATTTAGGCTTCGTAGTTTATTCATTCTGTCCCCACCGCCTTATATCCAAGACCCCGTACTGTAACTATTTGAAAATCTTTACTTTCTTTAAAACGATCTCTTAATCTATTAATATGTACATCTACTGTCCGCCCATCTGTATCACTGTCTATTCCCCATATTTCATCCATTATCTGTCTTCTAGTAAATATTTTATTTTGATAAGATAATAATTTGAATAGTAGCATAAACTCTTTTTGAGGTAATTCTTCTACTTTTCCATTTTGTTTTACTGTTAGCTCATCATAATATAATTCTGTTCTTCCAATTATTAGTCTGTGATCACTAGCAATTTTAGAACGTCTTAATAATGCTGCTATTCTTAAAATCATCTCTTCCTCATCTACAGGTTTCACCATATAATCATCCGTTCCAAGGATAAACCCTTTCTTTTTATCAGAAGGCAGCTCTTTTGCTGTTACCATAAGAATAGGAAGATTATAATTTGCTTCTCTTAACTCCTTTGTAAGCTCATATCCATCCATATTTGGCATCATAATATCTAGTACTATTAAATCTACATGTTGCTTATCTAATATATCTAAAGCCTCTAGACCATCTTTTGCCAAAATAGGTTTATAACTATTTTCTAAAAGTACAGTTTTCATTAATTTTCTAGTATTAGCATTATCCTCAACAACCATTATGTTAAACAACTTAACAACCTCCTAAATAACTTAAATCTACTTTTTTATCATATCTAATTAATATTAACTGAACATAAACAAACATTCTACTCTAAAATATATTTTTTAGTTTACATTCAGTTTATATTTCTATAATATACTTCATCTACAGACCAAAGACAAAGGAGAGGAAAAAAATGCTTCAATTAAAAGGAATTAAAAAAAGTTATACAACAGGAGACTTTACACAAGTTGCATTAAATAATGTTAGCTTAAACTTTAGAAAAAGTGAGTTTGTTGCAATTTTAGGACAAAGTGGTTCTGGCAAAACCACTTGCTTAAATATAATAGGTGGTTTAGATAAGTATGATAATGGTGATTTAATCATTAATGGCAAATCTACAAAAGAATTTAAAGATTCTGACTGGGATGCTTATCGTAATAACAGCATAGGTTATATTTTTCAAAGTTATAACTTAATTACTCATTTAAGTATTGTAGATAATGTAGAGATGGGAATGACTTTAAGTGGTGTTTCTGCTAATGAGAAACATAAAAAGGCACTTGAAGTTTTAGAGAAAGTTGGATTAAAAGAGCACATTCATAAAAAACCTAACCAACTTTCTGGAGGTCAGATGCAAAGAGTTGCCATAGCTCGTGCTCTTGCTAATGATCCAGATATAATCTTGGCAGATGAGCCAACAGGTGCGCTAGACACTACTACTAGTGAGCAAATAATGGAACTAATTAAAGAAATTGCTGATGATAAACTAGTTATTATGGTTACTCATAACCCAGAGTTAGCTGAAAGTTATGCAGATCGTATCGTTGAATTTAAAGATGGTAATATTGTCTCTGACTCTAATCCATATAAAAATGTAAAAGTAGAAAAAGAATATAAACTTAAAAAGACTAGTATGAGCTTTTTTACTGCACTAAAATTATCGGCTAAAAATATCTCCACAAAAAAATGGAGAACTGCTTTAACTGCTTTTGCTTCAAGTATAGGGTTAATTGGTATAGCTTTAATACTTAGTCTTTCCTCAGGTTTTCAGATTCAAATTGATAAATTTCAAAGAGACGCTCTTTCTGAATTCCCAATCACTGTATCTCAAACTGCTATGAATACAGATGAAGAAAGCATGGAAGAAATGCGTGGTGAAATGACAAATAGTAAAAAAGAGACTATTTCTATTGAGGATTCAGATAAGGTTTTTCTTTATGATCCTGCAAAAAGTGCATTAACACATACAAATATTATTACAGAAGATTATGTTAAATATATTAATAATGCTGACCCTAAAATTTTAAGCAGTGTTGGATATCTAAGAACAACTGGTATGAATGTACTTCGTGATAAAGATGGTAAAATATCACCTATATCCTTATCTTCTAGTATGAGCACAGGAAATAGTCAATCTCAAACTATGGCTCCACCTACTATGAGTGCAATGGGACTATCAACTTATCCTGAACCATTAGATAATTCTACAGAGCCTTACTTAAAGAAAAATTATGATCTCCTTTTTGGAGAATATCCTCAAGATGAAACTGGATTAGTATTAGTTTTAGACTCAAAAAATAGAGTAAACTTCGCTGCTTTAAAAAATCTTGGATTTAACACTGATAATGTTGAAGATATAAATTTTAAAGATATAGTTGGTACAGAATTTAAATTAATCACTAATAATGATTTCTATACAAAAACTCAAATGAACACTTTCCTTCCAGGTACTGATTATACTTCTATGTATAATTCTAAAAATAGTGTAACTTTAAAGATATCTGGTGTTGTTAGATTAAAGGAAGATGTTCCCTATGGAATTGTATCTAGTGGAGTTGCTTATAGTGACAAGCTTGTGCAACGTGTACTAGATTCTTCTAAAGATTCTGAAATAGTAAAAGCTCAAAAACAAGTAGATTATAACATCATTAATATGGAGAAGTTTGATTCAAAAGGTAAAACTAATTTTCTAGCCTACCTTGGTGGAGAATCTATTCCATATACAATTTATCTATACCCTACTGATTTTGATTCCAAGGATGCTGTTTTAAATTATCTTGATGATTATAACCAAGGAAAATCTAAGGACGATACTATTGTTTATACTGACCTTGCAAGCTCTATGACAGAGATGACAGGTGGAATCATGAATGCTATAACACTTGTGCTTATTGCCTTTGCTGGAATTTCTCTTGTGGTTTCCTTGATTATGATTGGTATAATAACCTATATCTCTGTTCTAGAGAGGACTAAAGAAATAGGAGTATTACGTGCATTAGGTGCAAGAAAGAAAGATATTACCCGTGTGTTTAATGCCGAAACATTTATTATAGGTGCATCATCTGGTATCTTAAGCATAGTTATAACATACTTACTTACGATCCCAGTAAATAAAATAATAGAGAATTTAACTGATCTTGCAAATGTTGCTAAGCTTAACCCACTTCATGCTATTGGATTGATTATAATTAGTGTAGCTCTTACATTGCTTGGAGGATTACTTCCTGCGAGAATGGCAGCTAAAAAAGATCCAGTTGAAGCTTTAAGAACAGAGTAAAATATTATAACTGTATCTTAGTGTATAAAAGCACTAGGATACAGTATTTTTATTTTCTATATAAGTTTTCTCTTCTAAAACTACAGAAAAACACTTTATATTACATTTAGTTTCCACTATAATCACATACTATATTTAAATTTACTAAAAAGGAGCAGAAGAGCAAATGTTACAATTAAAAGAAATCAAGAAAAGTTATACAACAGGAGATTTTACACAAGTTGCATTAAATAATGTTAGCTTAAATTTTAGAAAGAATGAATTTGTTGCGATTTTAGGGCAAAGTGGTTCTGGAAAAACTACTTGCTTAAATATAATTGGTGGATTAGATAAGTATGATAGTGGTGACTTAATTATAAATGGTAAATCTACAAAACAGTTTAAAGATTCAGATTGGGATGCTTATCGTAATAACAGTATAGGTTTTATATTTCAAAGTTATAACTTAATTACTCACTTAAGCATTATGGATAATGTAGAGATGGGAATGACATTAAGTGGCATTTCTGCTGAAACGAAACATAAAAAAGCTTTAGAAGTATTAGAAAAAGTTGGTCTTAAAGATCATATACATAAGAAACCAAATCAACTTTCTGGAGGGCAGATGCAAAGAGTGGCTATAGCTCGTGCACTTGCCAATGATCCTGATATAATTTTAGCAGATGAGCCAACAGGAGCTTTAGATACTACAACAAGCAAACAAATTATGGAACTTATCAAAGAAATTGCTAATGATAAACTGGTAGTTATGGTTACTCATAATCCAGAGCTTGCTAAAGGATATGCTGATCGTATAGTTGAATTTAAGGATGGTCATATAATCTCTGACTCTAATCCTTATAACAATATAAAAACTGAAAAAGAATATTCATTAAAAAAGACTAGTATGAGCTTTTTCACTGCATTAAAATTATCTGGTAAAAATATATCAACTAAAAAATGGAGAACTACTTTAACAGCTTTTGCTTCAAGTATAGGTCTTATAGGGATAGCTTTAATACTTAGTTTATCCTCAGGTTTCCAAATCCAAATTGATAAATTCCAAAAGAATGCTTTATCTGAATTTCCTGTTACTATTTCCCAAACCGCCATGAATACAGATGAAGAAAGTATGCAGAAAATGCGTGGAGAAATGATGAGAGGTAAAAAAGATACTATTCCTATAGCAGAATCAGATAAAGCCATTCTTTATGATCCAGCAAAAAATGCATTCATACATACAAATATTATTACAGAAGATTATATTAAATATATTAATAATATTGATCCTAAAATTTTAAGTAGCATAGGATATACAAGAATGACTGGTATGAATATTCTTCGTGATAAAAACGGTTCAATATCACCTGTATCATTATCTTCTGGTATAAATGTAACCAACAACCCAAATAGACCAATGGAATCAACTATGAATGGCTCTGGATTATCCACCTATCCCGAACCTTTAACCCCTTCATCAGTGATTTACTTAGAAAAAAATTATGATCTTCTTTATGGAGAATATCCAAAAGATGAAACAAACTTGGTATTAGTTGTAGATTCACAAAATCGTATTAACTACTCTACTTTAAAAAACCTTGGATTTGATACTGATAATGTTGAGAATATATCTTTTAAAGATATAGTTGGTACAGAATTCAAATTAATTACTAATAATGATTTCTATATTAAAACTCAAATGGGTACTTTCCTTCCAGGAACTGATTATTCTTCTATGTATAATTCAAAAAATAGTGTTCCTTTAAAGATATCTGGAGTAGTTAGACTAAAAGAAGATGTTCCTTTTGGAATTGTTGGTACTGGAGTTGCTTATAGTGATAAACTTATTCAACGTGTAATAGATTTATCTAAGGACTCTGAAATAGTAAAAGCTCAACGTGAAATAAATTACAATATTATAAATATGGCAAAACTTAATGATGCAAGTAAAAGTAATTTACTAGCATCATTAGGTGGAGAATCTATTCCTTATATGATTTATCTATACCCTACTGATTTTCAATCTAAAGAATCTGTTTTAAGCTATCTTGATGATTATAACAAAGGAAAACCTAAAGAGGATGCAATTATCTATACTGACCTTGCAAGTTCTATGACTGATATGACTGGCGGAATTATGAATGCTATAACACTTGTACTTATTGCCTTTGCTGGAATTTCTCTTGTGGTTTCATTGATTATGATTGGTATAATAACTTATATCTCTGTTTTAGAAAGAACTAAAGAAATAGGTGTACTACGTGCATTAGGTGCAAGAAAGAAAGATATTACTCGTGTGTTTAATGCTGAAACATTTATTATAGGGGCATCATCTGGTATCTTAAGCATAGTTATAGCATACTTACTTACCATCCCAGTAAATAGAATAATTGAGAATAAGACAGAGCTTGTAAATGTTGCTAAGCTTAATCCACTTCATGCTATTGGATTGATTGTACTTAGTATGTCACTTACATTACTTGGAGGTTTAATTCCTTCAAAAATGGCAGCTAAAAAAGATCCTGTTGAAGCTTTAAGAACAGAATAAAATAGTTCTATAATTTAAAAATGAAAGCCACCAATAGGTGGTTTTTGTTTATTCTATACAATCATATTTAAATCCATGTTATCCTAAGTAGCAAAAAAACACTACATCTTACATTTAGTTTGCAATAACTTCATATACTATAATTGCATTAATAAAAAGGGAGAAGATAAAGTGCTCCAATTAAAAGATATTAAAAAAAGTTATACAACAGGAGATTTTACACAAGTTGCATTAAATAATGTTAGCCTAAACTTTAGAAAAAATGAATTCGTTGCAATCTTAGGTCTAAGTGGCTCTGGAAAAACCACTTGCTTAAATATAATAGGTGGTCTTGATAAATATGATAGTGGTGACTTAATTATTAATGATACATCAACAAAAGCATTTAAAGATTCAGATTGGGATGCTTATCGCAATAATAGTATAGGCTTTATTTTTCAAAGCTATAACTTAATTACTCATTTAAGCATTATAGATAATGTAGAAATTGGAATGGCTTTAAGTGGTGTTTCTGCCTCTAAGAAACATAAAAAAGCGCTAAAAGTTTTGGAGGAAGTTGGATTAAAGGACCATATACAAAAAAAACCAAATCAGCTTTCTGGAGGACAGATGCAAAGAGTTGCTATAGCTCGTGCTCTTGCAAATGACCCTGATATTATTTTAGCGGATGAACCAACAGGAGCCTTAGATACCACGACTAGTGAACAAATTATGGAACTTATTAAGAAAATCGCTCATGATAAACTAGTTATTATGGTTACTCACAATTCTGAACTTGCAGAAAATTATGCAGACCGTATAGTTAACTTTAAAGATGGTAATATAATCTCTGACTCTAATCCTTATAAAGATGCAAAAGTTGAAAAAAAATATTCACTAAAAAAGACTAGTATGAATTTTTTTACTGCGCTAAAATTATCCGGTAAAAATATATCAACTAAAAAATGTAGAACTGCTCTAACGGCCTTTGCTTCAAGCATTGGTTTAATTGCTATAGCTTTAATACTTAGCCTATCATCAGGGCTTCAGATTCAAATTGATAAATACCAAAAGAATGCTTTATCTGAATTCCCTATTACTATTTCTCGGACTGCTATTAATACTAATGAGGAAAGCATCCAAAAAATGCCTGGAGAAATGATGAATAAAAAAAAAGATACCATTCCTGCTAATGAATCTAATAAATTACATCTTTTTAATCCTATAAAAAACTTATTAAGTCATACAAATATTATTACAGAGGATTATATTAAGTATATTAATAATATAAATCCTAAAATTCTAAACAGTATTGGATATGCTAGAATGACTGGCATGAACATACTTCGTAAAAAAAAGGGAGTAATATCACAAGTCTCCTTACCTGTTGGTATAAATAGAGAAAATGCTAACAGTGAATCTATGGGATTATCAACTTATCCTGAGCCACTAGATCCTTCATCTACATCATACTTAGAAAAAAATTATGATCTTCTTGCAGGAAAATTTCCTGAAAATGAAACAAATTTAATGATAGTTGTAGATTCTCAAAATCGTATAAATTTATCTACTCTAAAAAATCTCGGATTTAGTATAAATAATGTTGAAAATATTGATTTTAACAATATAGTTGGTACAGAATTTAAACTTATTACTAATAATGACTTTTATGTTAAAACTGAAATGGATACCTTTCTTCCAAATACTGATTATAATGCAATGTATAATTCAAAAAATAGTATTACTTTAAAAATCTCTGGAGTAGTTAGATTAAAAGAAGATGTTCCTTATGGAATTCTAGGTAATGGAGTTACTTATAGTGACAAACTTGTTCAACGAGTAATAGATTCTGCTAAAAATTCTGAAATTGTAAAGGCACAACGTGATTCAAAATACAATGTTATTACTATGGAAAATTTAGATTCTGGAGCTAAAGCTAATTTACTATCACATCTAGGTGGAGAATCTGTTCCATATATGATTTATTTATATCCTACAAACTTTCAATCTAAAGATGCTGTCTTAAAATATCTTGATGAATATAATCAAGGAAAATCTAAAGAAAACTCAATAATTTATACTGACCTTGCAAGTTCTATTACCAAACTAACTGAAGGAATAATGAATGCTATAACTTTAGTTCTTATTACTTTTACTGCAATTTCTCTTGTAGTTTCATTGATTATGATTGGAATTATAACCTATATTTCTGTTTTAGAAAGAACTAAAGAAATAGGGGTTTTACGTGCATTAGGCGCAAGAAAAAAAGATATTACTCGTGTATTTAATGCTGAAACCTTTATTATTGGTGCATCATCTGGTATCTTAAGCATAGTTGTAGCATACTTGATTACTATTCCTGTAAATAAAATACTAGAGAATTTAACTACTCTTGCAAATGTTGCTAAGCTTAATCCACTTCATGCCATTGGATTAATTATACTTAGTGTGTCACTTACATTACTTGGAGGTTTAATTCCTTCAAAAATGGCAGCAAAAAAAGATCCTGTTGAAGCCTTAAGAACAGAATAAATGATAAAAGAGCTATAATTAATGAATTTTCCATTAATTATAACTCTCTATATTAATTTTCTATAGAATCAGCAAATTGACTATTATATAAGTTTTCATAGAATCCCTTCATTTTCATTAGTTCTTCATGGGTTCCTTGCTCTATTATGTTTCCATCATTTATTACAAGAATCAAATCAGCACTGCGTATAGTTGAAAGTCTATGAGCGATTACAAAGCTTGTTCTACCCTTCATAACATTTTTCATGGCCTTTTGTAGTAATAATTCTAACCTTGTATCAACTGAACTTGTAGCTTCATCTAGTATTAATATGGCTGGATCTGAAATTATAGCCCTTGCTATTGTAAGTAGTTGCTTCTCTCCTTGAGATATATTTGATGCTTCTTCATTTAAAAACATATTATATCCATCAGGCAAAGTTTTTATAAAATGATGTACATTTGCTATTTTTGCAGCTTCTATAATCTCTTCCTTACTAACTCCAAATCTACCATACTCTATATTTTCAAAAATAGTTCCATTAAATAGCCAAGTATCTTGTAGAACCATTCCAAATAAGGCACGTAAATCTTCACGTTTCATATCTTGTGTATCTACACCATCTATTTTTATAGCTCCACCTTGAATTTCGTAAAATCGCATAAGCAAATTAATAAGTGTAGTTTTCCCTGCTCCTGTTGGTCCAACTATAGCTACCATCTGTCCACTCTTTACCTCTGCATTTAAATCATGAATCAATGTTTTATCTTCACTATAGCCAAACTTCACATGTTCAAAAGTAACATTTCCCTTTGGGTTATCTAGCTTAGAAGAATTTTCTTTATCTAAAGATTGCTCTTCTTCTTCAAGTATTTCAAAAACACGTTCAACTGCAGCAAAGGCTGATTGAATTGCTGATGAAAGTTGTGTCACCTGTGTAAGTGGTTGATTTATTTGCCATATATAACGAATAAACGCTTGTAAATTACCTACTGTTATACCTCCACTTATGGATTTTATTGCTCCAACCATACCAATAACTGCTATTCCAAGATAACAAACTAATGAAACTAGTGGAGACATAGTACCAGAAATAAATTGAGCTTTGAATCCTGAGTTTGTTAGTTCTTCATTTATAAATTTAAACTCTTTAATAGCATCTTCTTCTTTTCCATAAAGTTTTATTTCATTAAAACCAGTGTACATCTCTTGAACTTTTCCATTAAGTTCACCTAAAGCTTTTTGTTGTCTATAGAAAAGATTTTGAGATATTTTCACTATAAATCTAGATATAATTATACTTATTGGAATAATCAATGTAGCTAAAAGAGCCATTTCTAAATTTATACTATACATCATAGCTAAAGCTAAAATAACTGAAAGTATTGCATTTAGAACCTGATTAAAACTTTGTTGAAGAGCATTTGATATAGTATCAACATCATTGGTTATACGACTTAATACATCTCCATAACTATTTTTATCAAAATAACTAACTGGCAGTCTTCTTATTTTATCCTGAAGAGCATTCCTCAAATCTTTCATAGTATTTTGAATTGCATTGGTAATTAGAAAACTTGTTAAATAAGTTGATAAAGTACTTCCAATATATATAAAGGCTAGTAGGATTAATATTTTAAATATGTAATGAAAATTTACTGGCAGACCTGAAAATACATCTTCCGTAAGACGTGTTATAATAAGTCCTTCTACTCTTGGGGATAAAGCATTAAATATAGCTGCTGATATTATACAGATTATAGCACCAATGAATGGCCACTTATATGGTTTTACAAATGGAGAAATTTTATTTATTGTATTTTTTAATTTATGCATTTCTTAATTCCTCCTCTGTAAGCTGAGATGCTGCTATCTCTTTGTAAATTTCGCAACTCTTTAATAATTCTTTATGTGTTCCAGTGCCAACTATTTCACCTTCATTTAACACTATTATTTTATCCGCATTAAGTATTGAACCTATCCTTTGAGCCACTATTAAAACTATAGATTCCGTTGTTACTTCCTTTAATCTTCCTCTAAGGATTGCATCTGTCTTAAAATCTAATGCAGAAAAACTATCATCAAAAATATAAATTTCTGGTTTTCTAACTATTGCTCTAGCTATGGACAACCTTTGCTTTTGTCCTCCTGATACATTTGAGCCACCTTCACTTATCTCTTCATCAAACTTTCCAGGTTTACGTGAAATAAAATCATAAGCTTGAGATATCTTAGCTGAATGTTTTACCTCTTCATATGTAGCATTTCTTTTGCCAAATTTTATATTAGTAGATATACTTCCTTTAAATAGTAATGTCCGCTGTGGAATAAATCCCATTCTTTTTCTTAAAACTTTTAAATCATATTCTCTTATATCTATTCCATCTATTTTTATACTACCTTCAGTAACATCATAAAATCTTGGGACTAAATTGATTAATGTACTTTTCCCACTTCCAGTACTTCCTATAAATGCGATAGTTTCTCCTTTTTTTGCTTTAAATGAAATATCCTTTAAAGTTGATTCTTCTCCATTTGGATATTTAAATGTCACATGATCAAATTCAATTGTTTCTATTCTTTTAGCTTCCTTAATTCCATTCTTAGGATTTTTTATTAGTGGATGTTCATTTAATATTTCCCCTATTCTATTTGCAGAAACCTGTGCTTTTGGATACATAACAAACACAGTTGAAAATAACATTATAGAAAACATAGCATGAAATAAGTATTCTATAAAAGCAACTAATTGTCCAACTTGGAGATTTCCTGCATTTATCATATTACTTGAAATCCAAAAAATAGCCAAAATAGCTATGTTAAGAAGCAAGAAGAAGCTTGGTTGTGAAATAGCCATAAGTTTAAATAGCTTCTTAGATACATCTGCATAGTCACCATTTGTTTTAGCAAATCTCTCTTTTTCATATTTATCATTTCCAAAAGCCCTTATAACTCTAATTCCAGTTAGATTTTCTCTAGAAATTCTATTTAGTTTATCTAACCTCTTTTGCTGTGTTTCTGATAATGGATGTGATATTTTAGCTATTACAATTACACTTACTATAATAAAAGGTATAGTCACAGCTAATACCACTGTTAATGGCAAGCTTGTTTTAACTATCATAATTAAACTTATAATAAACATTAATGGAGTTATTAATGCCATTCTAAGAAGTGTGTTCATAAATTGTAAAAGCTGAAAAGCATCATTTGTTGTTCTTGTTATCATAGAAGATATTCCAAATTTATTATATTCACTATGAGAAAATCCTTGAACTTTAGTGAATATATCATTTCTAATATCTCTAGTTACATTTGTTGAGATTTTTGCTGAGCAATATCCTAAAAGAATTGTTCCTAGTGAACCAAGAATTGATATTGCAATTATTATAATTCCCATTCTTTTGATATACACTATATCTTTATTAGCTATTCCTCTATCAATAACCTTTGCCATAATAGTTGGTATTCCTAGTTCAACCAGTGCAAAACCAAATATTGAAAATACATTAAAGATAGCCAATAACTTATACTTTTTTATGTACTTTAAAATTAACTTCATTCCTTCTCTCCTATTCTAAATTTATGCTCTATCTATTATAAACTTAAGTCTATTATTTTCCAAGAAAAAAGTCGTACTTTGTACGACTTTTTCTCTATTTATCATTCTCTATATTATGAATACTTGGTCCTTCAATCCAATTGCCATTATAATCATATCTTGATCCATGACAAGGGCACTCCCAAGTTAAATCATCTGCATTCCATTGAAGTTGACAACCTAAATGGGAACACTTTGTAGACACCATATGATATTTTTCTTCAGAATCTCTATATACACCAACCTTCCTACCTTCATACTCAACTATATCTGCTTCTCCCACTTTAATATGTCTTCTATTCTCAAGTGGAATATAAATCTTTTGCATAGTAAAGTTTTTTACTGTCTCTGCTCCATCCTTAACCAATTGGTTAATATATGCTGAAAAATCAAATCTATGAGGAGAAAATATATGACTAAGTTCATTTTCTTTACCAAGAATCATATCTGAGATTATTTGTGCTGATACCATAGAACTTGTCATTCCCCACTTATTAAATCCTGTTGCAACATAAAGATTAGGTGTATTTGATGCATATTGACCAATATAAGGTATTCCATCTGGAGTAATACAATCTTGTGCAGCCCAATGATATACTTCTTTAGCATCAGGGAAAAGTTCCCAAGCTTTTTTTCTAATCTTTGCATAAGCTCCTCCATTTTTATTTTCACCAGTTCTTACAGAACCTCCACCAATTAACAATAGATTTTCATAATTTCTAAAAGAGAATCCCTTTTCATTTAAATCTATATACATACCATTTACATTGCTTGCATTTTCTAATGCTATTACATAACTTCTTTCTTGGTGCATCCTTAAAAAATAATAACCAGGTGCATTAATAAATGGATAATGTGTTGCTACAACTATATGATTAGCTTTAATTTTTCCTTTGTCAGTTGTCACCACATCATCTTTAATCTCTTGAGCCATTGTATTTTCATAAATATCTAAATCATTTGAAATAGCCTTTAAGAATTTTAATGGATTAAATTGTGCTTGATTTTCAAACATTAAAGCCTCATTTACTTCAAATGGTAAGTCAGTTTCATAAACTATTTTAGCTTTAATTCCAGCCTTTAATGCTGCATCAAGTTCTTTTTGTAACCTATCATCTTTTTCAAAAGAATATATGTAAGCATCCTTTTCTTCAAAATTGCAATCTATATAATTTTTTTCAATAATTTCTTTATATTTTTTTATAGCAGCCTCATTAGCCTCTGCATATTGTTTAGCTCTATCTTCTCCATATTCTTTTATTATTTTATCATAAATCAAATCGTGCTGAGAAGTTATCTTTGCAGTGGTATTTTTAGTATTGCCACTACATATTTTTTTAGCATCTATTATCATAGCATTAATTCCTTGTTCTTTTAATAAATACCCAGTAAGAAGCCCTACAATCCCAGCTCCAATTATTAATACATCTGTTTCTATATCTTTATCTAATGAATTTCTTTTTTCAAATTTACAGCTTTCATTCCACACTGAATTCATGATATCACCTCAATTCTATTGTTTCTCAATTAAGGGTTTTTTATTTATCCAAATGTGCATATTATATATAAAACACTAAATATTTGATTATTAATAGTCAAAATTTAAAACTTCTTCATATATTTTAATAAGAAGTTTTTTAAGGAGTGGTAACTTGAATCATAAATTTTTCAATAACGATACAAAAGCTATAAAAAACATAATATTATTAGGAATCCTTTTTATATTTTTAATGGCTTGCTTGTTTCATTTTTTATATGTTGCTACAGGCAAAACTTTAATTTCTGCTGTTCTTTTTCCTACTAATGAAAGTATTTTTGAACATCTAAAGTTATTGCTTTACCCAACCATAGTTTATTGGTTAATTGCATATATTGTATCTTCTAAAGATTATAATATTGACTCTTGCAAATGGTTAATTTGTTGTATAACATCATCTATTTTGAGCATTATATTTGTATTATCATGGCATTATATTTTGAAAGGAGCCTTTAATTTTTCCTCAACAATTACTGATATCTTATCAGTTTTAATTGCAACTACAGTTGGTCAGCTTGTTTCACTACATATATATAAGTATCTTAAATGCACTAAAGTTAAATTATTAATATCTATTTTAGTTCTAGTATGTATAATTATTTTATTTACTTATTTAACATTTAAACCTATTGAACTTCCATTATTTCTAGATTCAACTACTGGATTATATGGAATTAAGTAGAAACAAAAATGCTAATAAGAGATTTTTCCTCTTATTAGCATTTTTATAACTCATAATTTTTTACTTAATATCTACTCCACCAAAAATGCAAGTAGCATTTATATATATTACTGGACAACTATCCAAATTATTTTGAAGTGTTCTATTACTTATACTACCAAATCCAAATATAGGTGTACTAGATACTTTAACATTAACATTTGATGGTACAAAAATATCTACCTTACCCATTATTGATGTTACATTAATCTTTATATTTTCTTCTATAATGGAACTTCTTAAATCTAATTGTATATTCCCAAATACTGCTGAAATTGCTCCTCCTCTTATAACTTCATTAGAAGGTCTTACTTCATGATTAGAACAAACTGAAGATAAAGATAAATATCCATCTTTCCCAACGTTATTTTCTTTTATGTCTATTTTAGAATTATTCTTAAAAATTATACTAAGTCCTATTAGTATTAATATTCCTGGGAAAATTAATTTTCTAATAAAATAACCTAATAAAAATCCATTTGCATCAATAAATAGAAGAATTCCTATAATAAGTCCTATTAAATTTCTAGTTTTAACACCATTCTTTACCATAGAAATAATAGAAGGAATTATTATAAATAAAGTCCACCATCCATGAAAGAACAATCTAAAGTCCCATAAATGAAATATATTTCCTATAAGTCCAATTCCCACAGCTATAAATGCTAATCCCCACAAAGAATCACCTAATTTTTCTCGCATAATCCCACCTCCATATCCATTTTATTACATATGAATAGTTTATGACAATAGTTTATTATAAATGCTCAACTTTAAATATATCTTTCTTTGTAGTTATTTTTATCCCCAATTCTCTATTTAAAGTTTCTAAACTTCTTACATCATTAATATCTTTAACTCTTTTTCTTGATACCAGTCTCTCAACTTCTTTTATTATATCCTTTTTCTCTTCTTCAGTTAACTTTGTACCTTTTAATAAGGAGAAGTTTATATACTTTAATGTAGTTAATATTTGCTCATTTGAAATTCTTTCTAAATCCATCAAAACCCAAGTAAAATCTTTTCTTCTCATTTTTATTGGATAAGCTTCATGGAAGAAGTCAAGAAAATGATTTCCTTCATTTAGATCTTTTTCAAATACATATTTCCCTATTTGCTTTTTAAGCTCATTCTTTAAAAACATTGCAGTATTTGGTTTTATTGAAGCTTTCATTTCATTTATTTTTTCAAATACAAAATCATATACACTTTGCATTTGATCATAATCAGTTTCTTCTTTTTTCTTCAATACCTTTAGCAAATCTATGTACTCTAACACATTCTTCTTTGTTGTCAATTCTTTGTTATATAATTTTTCCCAAACTTCTTCTCCATTTAATCCTTGTAAGTTTATCTCTTCCATTTTTCTACCTCGTTTAAATTTATTTTCTTATAAAGTATATCAATATTTATAGTTATTATAAATATTTTTTCATTAACTAATCTAGATTCTTTTTATTTTGGACCTGTTTTAAACCAATATTGAATAAATTAACAAAATAAAAGTGGACACTTAATTTGTCCACTTTTAGTTCATATCACCAGATATAAAATAAGCTTTACTTAACAATTACTTACTATTTACCAATACTTTGAGTTCCGTCTATCATACCTTCCATAAATCCACTTACAAAATCAGGTATTGCTACAGCTATACACACTAAAATTACTAAAACTCCTAACCATTTTATAAGGTTTTTCTTTTCTGTATTTTTACTAAAACGAATAATTAGAATACCAATTATTATTCCTACAATTGTAATTATGCCTTTCATTTAATTTTCAACTCCTCAAATACTTAATCTATTATGTAAATTATACCACTAGTTGTATTTTATTCAATAACTTAAGTTTATATCCTTATGTAAATATTTCCCAAGAAATGTTTTATGATTTGACTTTTTAAATTTTTAGAAATTTATATTGTTACGAAAATTTAATGTTAATATTTAGTATTAGTTGAATTAATGTTTATATAATTGAATATACAAATAATAGATATTTATTAAGTTTTAAATTAAAACATACTATGATATTGGGGGTGAATTTATGGTAAAGGAAAAAAGATTTGAAACTGTATATACACAGGGGGCTTTAGAATCATGTAGGATAATTATTGATAAAAAAACTGGCATAAACTATTTATATATTAGTAATGGTGCCTCTGGTGGATTAACTGTATTGTTAGATTCAGAAGGCAGACCTGTTATCACAAAAGAAAACTAGTTACTTAAGGTAAAGAAATTCGTTAAATGATACTTCTTTACCTTAATCAAATCTATCTTGTATATTTTTAATTTATTCTATGCAGGACTTAACATAATCAACTGGTACATCCATTCTTTTTGCTGTTTCCTCAATGGATAACCCACTATTTAAAAATCTTCTAACAACTATAACTATATTTTCTCCAACCTCAATTATATGCATATCAGGATCATAGAAACGAATAACACGTTGTCCCCATGAATGTTCTATTATAGGATGAAGGTATTCTACATCCTTTTTGCTACTAATTTTATTAATAAACTCATCAAAATTATCTTCTTCAAAATATAATTCTCCTGTATTACTATCAAAATGGATGTCATCATCTTGTTTATTAATAAAGCCTATCCAACTATCTTTTGTTTGTAAACAAATTCCACCTGTTAAAGTTACATTTGCACCAAAATCAACTATAACCTCTAATCCAAGTACATCCTTATAGAATTTCTTTGATTTTTCCATATCTGAAACTGCTATAAGTGGACTCATAAACTTCACAATATCACCCCTTTTAAAAATTAATAATAAACCTTCACTAAATCTATCTTTAATAATTTTACTACTTTTATTATAATTTCACTACCTATTATTAACTTCATTTAAATCTTCTGCCAAAGGAAATTTATTGTAAAACTTTTCAATTAGGCTATCATCTTTACTAATTATTAAAGTAAGTGAGCTATCTCAAGCCCTCCATTTTCATCTATCAATTGTTTCCATACTTAGTATGAAGTATTTCATGAGCTACTCTGCTATTAGGCTTACCTAAATACTCCTCATAAACCTCTTTAATCTCAGGATTTTCATGGCACTTTCTTATTTCAGTATTCTCATCTATCTCATGTACTGACTTCATCCTCTTCTCAATCTTTATCCTATCTGATTGAATATAAGGCTGTCCACCTCCATTTATACATCCTCCTGGACATGCCATTACTTCAATGAAATCGTAAGTTTTTTCTCCATTAATAACACTCTCTATAATCTTCTGAGCATTTTTAAGCGAACTTACTGCTGCTACCTTTAATTCCTTGTCTTCTATCTTTATTGTGGCTTCTTTTATCCCTTTAAGACCCCTTATTTCTAAAAAATCAAGTTTTTCAAGAGGTTTTCCACTTAACTTTTCATAAGCTGTTCTAAGGGCAGCCTCCATAACGCCTCCACTAGACCCAAATAACATTCCAGCCCCAGAGCTTTTACCTAATGGACTATCAAATTCACTTTCATCTAAGTCAAGTATATCAATAGAGTACTTCCTTATAAGTTTAGCTAATTCTCTTGTAGTAATTACTACATCCACATCATCTTTCATCTCTTCTCTTTCTGCTTCATATTTCTTAGCTGTACAAGGCATTACAGATGAAATTATTAAGTTTTCAGTATCTATTTGCAATTTTTGAGGAAGATATGCTTTTGCTATTGCTCCAAACATCTGTTGTGGAGATTTACAGCTTGAAAGTAAATTTGTATATTTAGTATATTTTGTTTCTACTAACCTAACCCAAGCTGGACAACAACTTGTAAACATAGGTAAATTTTCTTTGCATTTTATTCTTTCTATAAGCTCCTCCGCCTCTTCCATTATAGTTAAGTCTGCTCCAAAATTAGTATCAAATACTTTATTAAAACCTAAATACCTTAATGCAGTTACTATTTTTTTTGTTGTTAGCACTTCTTTTGTAACTCCAAACTCTTCACATAAGGCTATCCTAACTGATGGAGCAATCTGTACAGCCACATATTTATTCTTGTCTTTTAAATAGTTTTCTAAATTGTTATAATCCATTCTTTCTGTTAAGGCCCCTGTTGGACATACTGCAACACATTGGCCACAATAAGTACATTCACTTTTATCCAGAAGTTTTTCATTAAAGGTTGATATAAAACTGTTAAATCCTCTTTCTGCTGGAGTTAAAATATTTACATTTTGTACTTCTGAACATGCTGTTACACATCTTCTGCATAATATACATTTCTCTTCATCACGAATTACTGGAGTGCTTCTATCAAGTTTTCTTCTTATCTCTTCACCTTTTATTTTTACACCCTTAATACCATAAAAACTGGCTATCTTTTGAAGCTCACAATTAAGATTTTTAGCACAATTTAAGCAATCATTTGGATGATTAGATAAAAGTAATTTTATAATTGTTTTTCTTGCATTAACTGCTTTTTCTGAATTTGTGAATATGTTCATTCCTTCCTTTATTTGAAATGAACATGCAGGTTTTAAGTCCTTATAACCTTCTATTTCAACCATACAAACTCTACAAGTTCCTTTGCAATTTATAGATTCACCATCACTCATATTCATATAACAAAGGGTTGGAATATTTATATGGATTATTTTTGCTGCATCCAGAATAGTTGCCCCTTCTGGAGCTGTAACACTTATTCCATTTATATTTACTTTAACCATAAACCCCTCCTATTTAGATACAACAGCTTTAATTGGACAAACTGAGTAACATGCACCACATTTAATACACTTTGATTTATCTATTTCATGTTTGCTTTTAACTTTTCCATGGATACAGGAAACTGGACAAGCTCTAGCACACTTTGTACATCCTATACATTTATCTGAAATCTCATAAACTACAAGCTTTCTACAAGCTCTGCTCCTGCACTTTTTCTCTACAACATGTTCCAAATATTCATCACCAAAATATCTTAAAGAACTTAATACAGGGTTAGTAGCTGATTCACCAAGTCCACAAAGAGAAGTTGATTTTATTACTTCTGATAACTCTTTTAGTTTAACTAAATCTTCCTCTGTTCCTTGTCCTAAAGTAATCTTTTCTAAAATCTCTAAAACCCTCTTGTTCCCTATCCTGCATGGGGTACATTTACCACAGGATTCATCTACAGTAAACTCCATATAATACTTTGATATATCAACCATGCAGTTATCTTCATCCATTACAATCATTCCACCAGATCCCATCATAGAACCAATGGATTTTAAACTATCATATTCTATAGAAATATCTATAAGCTCCTTTGGAATACATCCACCAGATGGGCCACCTGTTTGTACAGCTTTTAAAGCTTTACCATCCTTTACCCCTCCACCTATATCTTCAATTATCTCTCTTAAACTTATTCCCATTGGCACCTCAACAAGTCCAACATTTTCAATCTTACCAGCTAAAGCAAATACCTTTGTGCCTGTACTTTTATGAGTTCCTATAGAACTATACCAATTAGCTCCTTTATTTATTATTGGATTTATGTTGGCAAAGGTTTCAACATTATTAACACAAGTTGGTTTATCCCAAAGTCCATGCTCTGCTGTCCTTGGAGGCTTCATTGTAGGTTCACCCCGAAGTCCTTCAATAGAATGAATTAGAGCAGTAGCTTCCCCACAAACAAAGGCCCCAGCACCATATCTTATCTCTATGTCAAAACTAAAGCTTGTTCCTAAAATACTTGCACCAAGTAATCCTTTTTCTCTAGCTTCACTTATAGCTATCTTCAATCTATTAACTGCCAAAGGATATTCTGCCCTTATATAAATATATCCTTGATTAGAACCAATGGCATATCCACAAATAGCCATAGCTTCTAAGACTGAATGAGGGTCTCCTTCTAATATTGCCCTGTCCATAAATGCTCCTGGGTCCCCTTCATCAGCATTACAAATTACATATTTAACTGGATCAGAATACTTAGCTGCTGCTTCCCACTTTCTACCTGTTGGAAAACCTCCTCCACCTCTTCCTCGAAGTCCTGACTCTTTTACTATTTCTACTACTTCTTCTTTAGTTTTAGATGTTAATACCTTTCCCAAAGCTGTATATGAGCCGCTTCCAATTGCTTCTTCTATGGATTCAGAGTCAATTATTCCACAATTTCTTAGAGCAATTCTGCTTTGCTTTTTATAAAAAGGGATATCTTCTTTTTTTTGAATCTTTTTATTTGTTTTCAAATCACTATAAAGCAATCTATCTATAACTTTATTTTTAATTATATGCTCATCTATTATTTCAGATACATCCTCTTCATTTACTTTTATATAAAATGTGTTATCTGGCATGATATTTATAATTGGACCTTGTGCACAAAAGCCAAAACAGCCTGTCATTATTACCTTTACTTTATCTTGTAAACCTCTTAACTTAATTTCTTTTTCCAAGGCTTTTTTAATCACATCTGATGTGGAAGCCTTACAACCTGTCCCTCCACAAATTAATATATGTTTTTCTTGCACTTTCACTTTGTTTGGATTATTTCTAATTTCTAATTTCTTACTGAAGTTTTTCTCTAATTCTAATAATTTATCAAAATCCTTAATTCTTCCCATGATGAGCCTCACTATAATCTATTATTATTTTATCAACATCTTCTTTCTTAAACTTTCCATATAACTTATCTCCAACACTAACTACAGGTGCTAGTCCACAAGCACCAACACACCTTAAAGTATTAAGTGTAAATTTCCCATCAGCTGTTGTTTCTCCTGGACTTATTTTTAGTTTCTTTTTGAATTCTTCAAGTATTTCATCTGCTCCCCTAACAAAACATGCTGTACCTGTACAAACACTTATAACATGTTCACCCTTTGGTTCAGTTGAAAAATAAGAATAAAATGATATTACTCCATATATTTTTGCTTTTGGTATGTGCATGGCTTTAGCTATATATTCTTGAACTTCTTCATCAATATAGCCATAAATTTCTTGAGCATAATGCAAAACTTCAATTAAAGCGCCTTCTTTTACTTTCAGGTTTTTAATATAATCTTCTAAAGGTTTGAATCTACTACAAGGTTCTCCCATATTCCCCCCTATATAAAATCTTTTTTCATAATTTAGAATATGTTTTTGATTTGCAGAATATTATAATTTTTAATAATAAAAAACTATAGATATGTAAATTACATCTATAGTCTTCTAACAAGTGTACATCATTCTTCTACAAATTAATTAAATCTAAAAATTGCTTTTGCAAAAGTTCAATAAACTCTTTCATATATCTAGGCAGATATATATTTTTATTATATATTAATTCAATATTATCAACTTGATTCATACCTTCTATTTGAAAATACTTTAACTTATTATTACTAAACTGTGTTTCATTCAATAATTGAATGCGTTTTAACATTATTTCATTACAAAAACATGCTCCACAATTTTTTGCTGTTAATAGTATTTGAGTATCTGTATCACTGATAGTAAGTGCATGCTTTAAATTTAACCCTCTGTCATCGAGAAAATGCTTAACTGTCCTATAAAGACGACTTATATCAGGGCTAAATATAAATGGAACAGTAGAAAACTCATGAAGAGCCACCTCACCTATAGAATTATTACTATTTATAAAATACTCATTCATTAAGTTAGTTGATATTACTAAATATATTTTCGCATCCATTAAATGAATTTTTTCTAATTCATTTGATGGTTTCACATTCACTCCTAGAAACATATCAATACTTCCATCTAAAAGTTTCTTTTCCAAATTATCTGACTCATCATGAATAACAGTAAGAGAAACATTAGGAAACCTTCTTTGATACTCAACTAATAAATCAGGCATAATAATTTTTGCTCTAGTTGAATGCATACCTACACGAATTTGTCCACGATTACCTTCTTTTGATTCTAAAAGTTCTGATTTCATTATATTCTCAATACTTTTCATCTGTTGAAGTCTGTGAACCATAATTTCTCCAGCCTTTGTTAAGGATAATTGTGGCTTTCTATGAAATAACTTAACACCATGTTCTTGTTCTAACCTTTTAATTTGATCACTAAAGGCTTGTTGTGTAATAAAAACTTTTCTTGCTGCCTGACTAAAACTTTTTTCTTCTGCTGCTATCAAAAAATATTCCCAACTACTTTTCATATAATCTTCACCTCAAATTATCTCTAAAACTCCTTATAAAGTAATTATAATTCTAACATGAATTCTTATACAATATTTTTCTTGTGTATATATGTATTTTTAATTGTTTTACATGATTCTTTACAATATTTATACTGTGATTATAAACTTAAGGAGGTCAATATATGAAGCAAGATAATGAATTTGATCAGATAAAAGACACTAAATATAGAAGTAGTATTCTAACAAATGGACTAGAAAGAACTGGTCAACGTGCACTTTTATATTCAGTTGGACTAGATGAGGAGGATATGAAAAAACCATTAATTGCAGTTGTAAGTTCTTTTAATGAAATTGTAGCTGGACATATTCATATGCATGAGTTAGCTGACTATGTAAAGCAAGGAATTCGTGATGCTGGTGGTGTCCCAAGAGAATTAGAAACCATAGCTATTTGTGATGGTTTATGTCAAGGTCATTCTGGTATGCGCTATCCCCTTCCAAGCCGTGAACTAATTGCAGACTCTATTGAAATGATGGTAGAATCTCATCAGTTTGATGCTATGGTACTTATTCCTGGATGTGATAAGATTGTGCCAGGAATGGTTATGGCTGCAGCTCGTTTAGATATTCCCACCATTGTTGTTACAAGTGGACCTATGCTTCCAGGTAATTTTAAAGGTAATAATAATTTCTGTTCAAGTGAACTTCGTGAATATTCAGGACAAGTCCAAGTTGGAAAAATGACTTTAGAAGAACTTCATGCTGCTGAAAGAGCAGCCTTACCAACAGCTGGTACATGTGCCCATATGGGAACTGCTAATTCCATGGCTTGTATAGTTGAAGCATTAGGACTTACTTTGCCTGGTTGTGGCAGCTCTGCTGCTGTTTCTAATAATAAACGTCTTCTTGCAAAACAATCTGGTCGTAGAATCGTAAAAATGCTAGAAGAAGAATTAACTGCAAGAAAAATAATTACAAGAGAAGCTTTATTGAATGCTATTTCCGCAACAATGGCTACTGGTGCATCTAGTAATGCAGTATTACATCTAATGGCTATAGCCAAAGAGGCTGAAGTTGAGTTATCACTAAATGATTTTGATGATTTAAGCAGAAAAGTTCCTTTTATCTGTAATCTACAGCCATCTGGAAAATACCCCCTTGTTGCCCTTGATTCTTGTGGTGGTGTCTCTGCTGTATTAAAAGCCATAGAAAATAAATTAGAAGCAAATCACTTAACTGTAACTGGACAAACTATTATAGAAAATATTAAAAGCACTCCTTTAGTGGAAAATGATATTTTATATCCTCTATCTGCTCCTAAGAATAAAGAAGGTGGACTTGCTGTTCTTTATGGAAATTTAGCTCCTAAAGGTGCTGTAGTAAAACAATCTGGTGTTAAAAAAAGTATGCATTACTTTAAAGGAATTGCAAAAGTATTTAACTCTATGGAAGAAGCTAATGAAGCTGTTAGAAGTGATCTAATTAAAAAAGGTGATGTTTTAGTAATTAGATATGAAGGACCTAAAGGTGGTCCTGGTATGCGTGAAATGCTTATGACAACTGCTATGATCATGGGACGTGGACTTGGAGAAAGCTGTGCTCTTATCACAGATGGTCGTTTCTCTGGAGCAACACACGGTCCATGTATTGGCCATATTTCGCCTGAAGCTGCTGCAGGAGGCATTATTGCATTTGTAGAAGATGGTGATTCAATTATTATTGATATTCCTAATCGTTCTCTTATACTTGAAGTGTCTGAAGAAGAACTTTCAAAACGTAAAAAGAATTGGAAACCTATTGAAAAGCCATTAAAACCAGCTTTAGCAAAATATGCTTCAAGAGTTTCATCAGCTGATACAGGCGCTGTAATGTTTTAAAATTAATTAAGGGGAGTAATAATGCTCCCCTTAATTAATTTAATAATGTAAAAAGTTCTTGAACAATACTCTTAGCTCTACTTGGTAATTTATCTACAGCTTTTTTTCTTTTTTTCTCATCACTAATTTTTACTATATTCATTACCTCTTGTTGAAGTCCTGGCATACTATTAAGCTCAGCTACAAGAGCATTAAACCTTTGAGCAAAAACTGGATCTTTCATTCTTGATTGAATTTTCATTATTAGCTCATAGCCGTTCATTAACTTAAAGCCTCCTAATAGCTTATCTTTTTATACTTTATACTATTCCCTTTAAGCTAAAAGGTTCAACTCATTCCTATATTTCAACACAAAAATCTATATGTTCACCACTTCTTAATTTATTTCTAATTTCCATCATCTTTAAATCAATTTTATAAAGCACCTCTAAATTTTCTCTTTCTCTCTCACTTGTTTCAATTATAGAGGCTATTCCACCATTTTTTATAACAACTCTTTTATCCGCCATTAACGCTAAAATAGGATCATGAGTAGACATAAGTACTATCTTATCATTTTTAATAAGAAGGTCTAATGCTTTTCTTCTATCTACTCCTGCATTTTCTATTTCATCTATTAATACAATTGGAGAAGCACTAAGCAGTGCAGTATCAGCTATCATTAAAGCTCTAGACTGTCCTCCACTAAGCTGTGTTACTGGCACATCTAACGAAAAAGCTTCTCCTGCTAATTCATTTGCACATTTTATGATATTTCCAACTAATTCCCTTGGCTCTTCTATCATTCTACTTTCAGCATGCATAAAAATAAAATCTTCAACTGAAAGGTCCATTACAAAATTCATGTTTTGAGAAAGTTGTGCTACTAGTTTATTTTCAATGGAGAATCTACTTTCTTCCTCTGGCTCATTTCCATCTACAAGAATTTTTCTACCCGTTTGAGTATCTCTTTGGGCTAGACATTCTATATCAGCAAGTAATCTACTTTTACCTGAACCTGTAGGTCCAACAATTGATATAACTTCTCCTGGAAGAAGAGTTAAATTAACATTTTCATCTACTCCACTTTTATTATGTCCACCTAAAATAGTTATAGATTTCATTTATTCATTCTCCTTCCAATCCATCTTTTTAACATATCCCCTTTGATATTCTTCACCTATTTTTCTTTCTCCTAAACAGTAAGAACATGTTCCATTAGGTAAAGTAAATCTTAGACTATTTCCTTCTAATGTATCTACATCATTAGCTTTCTTAAAGAAAACACCTAAATCATAAGAACCTTGACCTGTTATTCCATTTATAAAAGTAATTTTAGCCCTAGGATTACTCTTTCTTACCTTAAAAGCAAAAACTTCACGCTCTGCTTGAGATACTATATCTCCCTTTGTTACAACTACTATGTCTGCCATTCTAAGCATTGGTCCAATTTTCTCTGGAGTATTAACCCCTGATAAATTATCTATAACACATATTCCAAGGACATCTTTAATATGTGGAGAACATCTGTTACAAAGTCCTGCACTTTCACTTATTAAAATATCTATATTATTGCTCTTAGCCCACTTAACTCCATCATCTATATTACTTATGAAAAAATGATCTGGACATAATCCAGCTGATAAACCCACTTTAACTTTAACACCTAATTTTTTATATATTTCATCATCTCTAGTTGAAAGACAATCAAATTTTATTATTCCTATTTTTAGACCTTCTTCTATTAGTCTTTCTATTGTTTTTATAATTATAGATGTCTTTCCTGATGAAGGTGGACCTGATACTGTAATTAACTTCATATCTTTTCCTCCTAATATATTTCATTCTCTAACATTGTATCATAAAAAACAATCATTATCTGTAACACAAGTTACAAATGTGAATAGTCTATTATTTTATTGTTCTAAATTCAAATCCCTTTTCTCTAAAAATATTTATTATTCCTTGTAATGACTTAACTGTTTCCTCTTTTCCATAAGTATCATGCATCAAAAATACAACATTATCTACATTAGCTCCTAAACTTGCTAGATTTATTTTAGTGACTTCAATTAATTCTTTAGCGTTTTTATTAGTCTTTCCTTGAGCATCTTCTGATAAAGTATTCCAATCTATAATGTCATAACCTTTCTGATCAATAATAGATCTTACATTAATTCTTCCTCCCCATGACCAATATCCACCCGGAAATCTAATTACCCTTGTTGAAAAATCTTTGCCTAATGCATGCTTTAAAGTATCATTACACTTTTCAATATCTGACATAAAATTATCTACATTTATTATTCCATTTGGATATAAATAACCATAATCATGAGAATAAGTATGATTTCCTATCGCATGTCCTTCTTCTACAGTTCTCTTTAATATGGCTTTTGCTTCTTGGGAGCCATCTAAATTTCTTCCAAATATCATGAATGTTGCCTTTATTCCATTTAATTTTAATATATCTAAAACTTTAGGAGTGTTTGTTGTGGAAGGTCCATCATCAAAAGTTAGGTATACAACTTTTTTTCCATCTGACCTAACAGGAAATTTTATTTCTTCTTTAAGTAGTTTTTCTGTAGTATTACCTACTATAATTGCATCATCTGCATTTGAATCCTTCTCTAATGGAAGATATCCACTATTATCTAAAGATTTTCTTTTTTCATTATTGGTTATTCCTGAATCATCTTTTTTTTCATTCTCTTCCACTAAATTTTCTTCATTTATATTAATTTTATCTGATTCTTTATTAAGCTTTACCTTTACTATAAATCCCAAACCAATAGTTGATAATATTATTAATATACTTAAAATAAGTTTCTTTCTAACAGTTCTTTTATTCTCTATCAATCTCTGGCATCTAGTCATTCTCTCCATGTCATACATCTCCATATATACAAGTATCTATGCTTTACTATTATTTAATTCTTTTAAGAACCTCATTTCTCCATTCTTCTTTAAAATCTAATTCATTTTCACTTAGAAATACATCTAATTTTTTAATATACTCTTCTCCATTTTCAATACAATTATTAAAACAATCCATAAAACCTTCTATTATACTATCATCAACCGAATCAATTGGTTCTGGAAAATGTGTTTCCATATCATATTCATAAGCCTTACGACAGGTATAAGCAACTGCATAAATAATACAATCCCAAGCACTTCTTTCTTTTCCATCTTCAAAAAATTCTTGTATCACAGTCATTCCACTATCCTCATGATATAATAATTTATAAAAATATTCTCCTGAATGCTTTCTATGATTTACCCATTTCCAACAAGAATCTAAAACATCCATGGCAACATAATGCTCTCTTCTTTCAGATAATAATGGGACTATTTTCTCTGATAATCCTAAAAAATAAATTACTTTATAATCATCTATGAATTTTCCAAAATTTATATTCATCATAACACTCACCTAACCATCAACCTATTTGAAATATTCGAAGCTTATATTATTTAATATGTACCTTTTAATACACAAATTATGCATTTTCTACACTTAAAGAATAACTTTAAGTCCAGGCACAATTTATGGAGCAATTAATTCCCTCCTTACAAAAGGCTAGATTAGTTTATATATTGAAGATAAATAAATTTCATAAAAATTAAAGAGCATACGTTATCATCTTCCCAAATAAAGGGCTATAAGAATCTGGTGGTTAAATACAAGTTTTTTATAATTACATATTTAGCTATATAATAGATACCGAGGTGAAAATTATGGTAAACAATTTTGACATCATTACTAATGGTAATACTAGTAAATTAAAACTAGTATTAAAGGCTTTATTAGTAGGTGTTATGACTTCTTTTGTAGCAATACTTTACAGATTTGCTCTTAGCTATGCTGAAGAGTTATCACTATTCTTCTATAGTTTTGAAAAAAATCATAAATGGACTATTCCTTTGGGATTCATATTTTTAGCTTTAATAGGATGGATAGTAGGAAAAATAGTTGAAAAAGAGCCCTTTTCTGGAGGCAGTGGTATCCCTCAAGTAAAAGGCATTATGGGAGGATATTTAACTAATAGACCAATTTCCTCTATAGTTTATAAATTCTTAGGTGGAGTTTTAGCTATTGTTTCAGGATTATCTCTTGGTAGAGAGGGTCCTTCAGTTCAATTAGGAGCTTGTACTGGAGATTTTGTTAGCAAAAAATTTAAAAGTACTAGACTAGAAAGAAGATTACTTATGAGCAGTGGTGCTAGTGCTGGTCTTGCTGCTGCCTTTAATGCCCCTTTATCAGGAGTTCTATTTTCTTTAGAAGAAATTTATAAATATTTTTCTCCCCTTGTACTATTATCAACAATAACCGCTGCTGTTGCATCTGACTTTATTGCTAAAGAGTTTTTTGGACTACAGCCAGTTTTCAAATTTGGCAAGACAACTCCAATTCCTTTAAGCAATTATTGGTTGCTTATAATACTTGGTATCATATTAGGCTTAGGTGGAGCTTTTTATAATTGGATCACATTAAAATGTCAATATATTTATGGAAAAATTAAATTAAATATGCCAATAAAAATGATTTTCCCATTTATTATTGCTGGTATACTAGGATTAATATTTCCAGTTGTTTTATGTGGTGGACATGTTGTAATTAACAATTTAACATTAAATTCTACTTTAGGATTACTTGTGCTAATTTTAATATTAAAATTTTTATTTTCTATAATTAGTTTTGGTTCTGGAGCTCCAGGAGGTATATTCTTCCCTCTTCTCATAATAGGAGGAGTCATTGGAGCCATTTTTGGATACATAGTGATTAATTATTTTGGAGTTAGTGCTGAATTTTTTAACAATTTTATCATTATATCTATGGCTGGATACTTTACAGCCATAGTAAGAGCACCTATTACAGGAATTATTTTAATTACAGAAATGACAAGTTCATTGCAACATTTACTATCACTAACAATAGTTTCTATAATTGCTTATATTGTAGCTGAAGCTTTGAGAAGTAAGCCTATATATGATTCTTTGTTAGAATCTCTTTTAAAGAAAAATAATATCAATAATTATCATAAAAATAGTGAAAAGAAAATAGTTATAGCAACACTAATCCATTTTGGTTCACAAGCTGATAATAAAACAGTCAAAGATATTGATTTACCACAAAATGCCCTAATAATATCTGTAAAAAGAGGACAATCTTCCTTAGTTCCTAATGGAAATACTATTTTAAAAGCTGGTGATGAGCTATTAACTATGACTGATTTGTCTAATGAATGGAAAGTTCGTGAATCATTAGATGTACTTGCAACTGTAGAGTAACTAAAAAAACTATTGGTTAGCTTAGCCAATAGTTTTTTTATATTCAATATAAGGCATTTCAATTGTGTTTCCTGTTTCATTGTATGCATAGTTTACCCCATAAAGAGGATCTCTATTAGAAACTAAATTCATTCCAACAGCATAAATGGTATTAGCTAATTCATTAGAATCTTGAAAAACAGTACCGCTCATAAACCCTTTATCAACTAATTCTCTAGTTGCTGGTGTTCCATCTATCCCAACTAATGTTATATATTTTGATGGATTACCTTTGTTATATCCATATTTCTGTAATATTTCAACAGTACTCATAGACATAGAATCATCATTTGTAATTATAGCTTCAATTTTATCTCCGAATCTCATAAATACGTTTTGAATAGTAGATATATCACAAGATTTATTTAAAATACAAATTTTTGATGCTAGTTCTTGTGTTTTTATCCCTGCATTGTTAAGTGTCAAAATAGTATATTTCATATCATTAAGTGCTGATAGATCTTTATTTTTATTTATAAGCATAATATATTGAAGCATCTTATCATTATTTTTATCAATATAATTTCTATTGTTATTCCATTCATTTATAAGTATTTTGCCTTCTATAATACTTGCTTGTATATAATCATTATCTATTATAATTAATTTATTGTAAGATTTTAAAGTTGGTTTTATAGTGGATGGTTCTATATTAAATAAAATTAATGGCTTATTAATTTGTTTAACTTTATTAATGGTGTATTCAACTAAATTTCCATTCTTATCATGCAGATTTACTAAAAAAATATCATATCCACCATTAACTAAACCATCTATATTTCTCTCTTGTGTATTTACATTATCTTTTCCATCAAAGAAAGTAAATTTCACTGCATTTTCATTTTTACTTTAAATATCTTCTAAACTTTGCTTAACCTGAGCTAGGTAGTTGTTATTAAGATTAGAAATTGCTACCCCAATATTAACCACTTTTCTATTATCTTTATCTAAATCTACTTTAGCATAGATATTATCCTTAATAATATTCATCATTGTAGCAGGTATCATTATAAGGATTAAAATTATCATTATTTTTTTAGTCATCCTTTTCCCTCCCACAGCTATAAATAAAGTTTTAAAGCAACTTCTAATGAATAAAAGGAGTTGCTAGTGCAAACTCTATTTATATAAAATACTCAACAGTTTATTATGTCTCATTTATATTAAAGTTATAAATGAGAGTAAAAATAATTTTATTGAAGGAAGGGGGAAACGTTGTTGTTTTATTAAATCTGTACAACGTAAGAAAAATGAAAATTCAAAAAAACTTTATAAGTATAATTTTATTAGTAATGCTGATATTTACTCTAACACTTAAAACTATAAGTGTAGCAAGCATAGAAGTTTTATCGAATGGTAATAATAACTTTCCTAGTCAAGTTAAAATTGGATATATGCCTTCGCCTAATGAAGAATTGTTGGCAAAAGCTAATGGTACTATTGAAAAAAAATTCTCCAAAACTAAAGTCATTTGGAAAAAATTCAATACAGGTAGGGAGATGATTACAGCTTTAACTGCTGGTTTAATAGATATAGGAACCATTGGAACTCCGCCAGCTGCACTTGGAATAGCAAATGATTTGCCTTTTAAAATTTATTTTCTTCATGATATTATAGGAGAAAGTGAAGCACTTGTGGTGAAAAACGATTCTGGAATAAATTCTATTGATGATTTAAAGGGCAAAAAGATAGCAACTACCTTTAATTCAACTTCAGATTATAGTTTAATAAAAGCATTACAAATAAATAAAGTTAACCTAAGTGATGTAAAACTTATGGATATGGAAATGCCTGATATTATTAAAGCATGGGAAAATAATAGTATAGATGGAGCTTATGTATGGGAACCAACTAAATCAAAATTACTATCAAATGGTGGTAAGATTATTATTACTTCTGCTATCCTAGCTAATGAAGGTGCAATTACAGGAGAAGTAGGAATTGTACATAATGATTTTGCAAGAAAATATCCAAACTTTCTTAAGGAATATATTTCTGTATTAAATGATTCTGTTCATCAATATAAACAAAATCAACAAGAATCAGCTGAGTCTCTTTCTAAAGAGTTAGGAATACCATTAGATGAAACACTTAAGGTTATGAATGAAATAATGGTACTTGATACAAAGGCCCAAACTAATTCAAAATATATTGGAACAAAAGATACCACAGGTGGATTAGCTAAAATATTAAAAGATACTGGTGATTATTTAGTAACTCATAATGCAATAAATTCTTCTCCTAGTTTATCTATTTATCAAGAAGCAATATTAAACAATTTATATGATTAACTCTAAAAAAATGAGCTGCCAACTAAGACAGCTCATTTTTTTAATTTCTATTCTACTACTTTTTTCTTAAGTATAGCAAGCATTGCCATACCTGCTACTGAACCTGCTAAAATTGCTACTGCATACATTGCAGGATTACCTACAACTGGAAGAACGAAGATTCCACCATGTGGTGCTCTTAAAGCACATCCAAATGCCATTGACAATCCTCCAGCAATTGCTGAACCTACTATACAAGATGGTATAACTCTTATTGGGTCTGCTGCTGCAAAAGGAATTGCACCTTCAGTTATAAATGATAATCCCATTATATAGTTTGTAAGTCCTGATTGTCTTTCTCTCTTTGTAAATTTGCTTTTGAAGAATGTTGTAGCTAATGCTATTGCAAGTGGTGGTACCATACCTCCAGCCATAACAGCTGCCATAATCTCAAATTGTCCGCTTGCAAGTGAAGCTGTACCAAATACATATGCTGCCTTATTGAAAGGACCACCCATATCAATTGCCATCATTCCTCCAAGTAATACACCAAGCAATATTTTACTACTAGAACCCATTCCTGTTAAGAAACCGTTAATTGCACTATTTAAACCTGAAACAGGTGGATTTACAACGTATACAATAATAACGCCAATTAGTAATATACCAAAGAAAGGATATAGTAATACTGGTTTAATACCTTCTAATGATTGTGGTAAACCACTAAATATTTTCTTTAATCCAACTACTAAGTAACCTGCTATGAAACCAGCAAGTAATGCACCTAAGAAACCTGATCCACCAGCACTTGCTAATGATCCACCAACAAATCCAACTGCTAAGGCTGGCCTATCACCTATACTCATTGCTATGTAACCAGCAAGTATTGGTAACATAAATCCAAATGCTCCACCTCCAACTTTCATGAAGAAAGCTGCCATTGGTGTATTAGATCCAAATTTTGAAGGATCTATACTATAATCATCTAATAAGAATGATAACGCTATAAGTATACCTCCACCTATAACAAATGGTAACATGTGAGATACACCATTCATTAAGTGCTTATAAATTTGTCTTCCTATTCCTTCTTTTTCATCAGAAGATTCATCTAATCCTGCACCATCATGATGATATACAGGTGCATCTCCATTAATAGCTCTATTGATCAACTCATCTGCTTTATGAATTCCATTAGCTACCTTTGTTTGGATTACTTTCTTGCCATCAAATCTTGCCATTTCAACTTTTTTGTCTGCTGCAACTATGATACAATCACAATTTGCAATTTCTTCTCTAGTTAGAACGTTTTTAGCTCCACCAGAACCATTTGTTTCAACCTTTATGGTTACGCCCATATCTTTAGCCTTATTCTCAAGACTTTCAGCGGCCATAAAAGTATGTGCTATACCTGTTGGGCATGCTGTTACAGCTAAAATTCTGTATCCTGCTTTTTGTCCTTTGTTCCTTTCTTCTCTCATTTTTTCACCCTCTTTTTCATCAATAAGACTCAAAAATTCTTCTTTAGACTTTGCATTAATTAGTTTATTTTTGAAATTGGTGTCCATAAGTATAGTAGAAAGTCTAGCTAATACTTCTAAGTGTAAATCATTTTTCCCTTCTGGTGCTGCAATTAAGAAAAATAACTTTGCAGGTTCACCATCTAGTGAATCATAGTCAATTCCATCTTTAAGGACTATTGCCGCAAGACCTGCTTCTTTAACAGCTTTAGTCTTCGCATGAGGAATAGCTATTCCTTCTCCAATACCAGTTGTGCTTAAAGCTTCTCTCTCAAGTACCGCTTCTTTATACGCTCCCTTATCTGCTAACCTTCCTGTAGAATCCATTAAATCTACAAGTTTATTAATGGCTTCACTCTTAGTTTTTACATTAGGATTTAATTCAATTCCATTTGATTTTAATAAATCTGTTATTTTCATAAAACTTGCCTCCTAAAAATTATTTTATCTGTTCAAGTAATTCATAAACTTTGTCTTCTGTAGCTAGCCCTTCAGAGAAAGCACTAGCACTTCCTGTTGCAACCCCCATTTTGAAAGCTTCAACTAACTCTCTATTTTTTAAGTAACCTGCAATAAACCCAGCAACCATAGAATCTCCAGCACCTACGGAGTTTTTTAGAATTCCTTTTGGTACTTCACTCATAAATACATCTAAATTTGAATTTATAAGTATTGCTCCATCTCCAGCCATTGATATTAAAACATTTTGTGCTCCAAGCTCAACTAACTTTTTAGCATATTGAACTATGTCTTCTTTACTTTTTAGTTCTACATTAAATAATTCCGCTAATTCATGGTGATTTGGTTTAATTAAAAATGGTTTATACTTTAATACATTCATTAATAAATCACCAGTTGTGTCTACTATAAATTTGATTCCTTTGTTTTGTAATTTCTTCATTATAGTTTCATATATATCTTCTGGTAATGTGTTTGGTATACTTCCAGCTAAAACAAGAATATCATCTTGTGATAAGGTTTCCAATTTAGTGAAAAGTTTTTCTAGTTCATCCTTATTAATTGCTGGTCCATTACCATTGATTTCAGTTTCATGATCTGCCTTAATCTTTACATTAATTCTAGACATTCCTTCTTTCAGTTCTATGAAGTCAGTAGTACATCCAAATTCTTTAACTTTTCTTTCAATTTCTTTACCAGTAAATCCTGCTATGTATCCAAGTGCCTTATTTTCTATTCCTAGATTTTTTAAAACTATAGATACATTTATACCTTTACCACCTGCATATATATCTTCTGAATAAGTCCTGTTTACTGCCCCTAATTCAAAATCATTCACCTTGACTATATAGTCTAAGGCAGGATTAAAAGTAATCGTATAAATCACTAATCCTCCACCTCCATTATTTTTGTTAATTCTTTGTATGATTTATCTTTCAATTTTGTTGTAATTATTATTGCTTTATTAATTTCCCCAAAAGTTATAGAACTTATTAGTTTAAATTTTGATTTATCACATAAAATATAAGATTTCTTACTTCTATACATTGCCTCTTCCTTAACCATGGCTTCACTTATATCAGGGGTTGTATACCCTCTTTCTATATCTATTCCATTTGTTCCAAGAAAAGCTTTGGTGAAATTATATTTTCTTAGACTATTTATTGCCTCTACACCTACTATAGCTTCAGTTGTTAACTTTAGCTCCCCACCTAGGATGAAGGTTTTACAATGATTTTGAATTAATTTCTTAGCATGTACTATTCCATTAGTAACAAAAACTGCATTCTTTTCTTCAATAAATCCTATCATTAATTCAGTGGTTGTTCCTGCATCAAGATATACCATGTCATTTGGTTTAATGAGCTTTGCTGCTTCTTTTGCTATCTTTAGCTTTTCATCTAAATTTAAATTTTGTCTTAACTCAACTATCTCTTCTTTTGTATTTATAGATTCCTGATTTAAAGATGTAGCACCTCCATGAACCTTTTTTAATTTACCTTGATTATGAAGTGTATTTAAGTCTCTTCTTATAGTAGATTCGGATGATTTTAAATAGTTAACTAAATCATTAACATATACTACTGATTCATTCTCTAATTTACTTAATATTAATCTATGTCTTTCTTCTGTTAACATTTACATCACTTCCTTGTCTCTAATATACTTCAAAAAAAATCACCTGTCAACGATTTTTATTCAAAAACATTCAACTTCATTCAAAACCAATCATTTTTCACATAAATAATTCCATTTACTTTATTTAAACACTAGAAACATCCAGTTCTAAAACATTAGAAAACTTCAGCTTTGTAAATATAAAAACAAAAAAACTTAGAAAAATAACTATATACATTAGTTTATCTAAGTTTTACATTTTTTATTTATTTTTTAAATGTTTTTTTACTTCAGCCGCATCTAGAGGTTTACTAAAAAGATACCCTTGCCCCAATCTGCAACCATTTTTATTTAATATATT
The DNA here is from genome assembly GCF_031626875.1 of Clostridium sp. SHJSY1. Lineage (NCBI taxonomy): Bacteria > Bacillati > Bacillota > Clostridia > Eubacteriales > Clostridiaceae > Clostridium > Clostridium sp. SHJSY1. Next base: position 48,071 of record NZ_JANDMF010000007.1, on the reverse strand, counting down.
AGATTGCTCTAAACTTTCTATTCCCTCTATTAAAGTATTAAACTTCAATTTATTTCCCATTTCACAAATAAAATTTATTATTGCTACTGTATTTAAGTTACTGTCTATATCTTTTATAAAATATGGATCAATTTTTAAAATATCTATATTCAAATTTTTTAAAAGACTTAATGAAGAATAACCTGTTCCAAAATCATCTATAGCCACCTTTACTCCTAAAGATTTCAAATTATTTACCACTTCTGAAATTTTATTCATATCCTGCATAATACTTTCTGTTAACTCAATTACAATATATTTAGAATCAAGTTTAGTTTTATTAAGATACATCTTTACAACTTCAACAAAATTTGAATCTTTTAATTGGAGTGCAGATACATTAATTCCAATTGGAACAATATCTAACCCCTCATCTTGCCAAAGTTTATTTTGTTTGCAAGCTTTTCCTATAACCCATTCTCCAATAGATGTAATAAGTGACATTTCTTCAGCTATAGGAATAAATTCTAAAGGAGAAATTATTCCAAGAGTTGGATGATTCCATCTTATCAACGCTTCTATTCCCCATAGTTCTCCTGTTTCAAGATATACTTGTGGCTGATAGTGTAAATAAAATTCTTCCCTTTCAAGAGCTCTTCTCAATCCATTCTCCAATTCTACTCTTCTTGTTATTATTTCATTAAAATCTTTATTAAAGAAACAAAAATTGTTCTTGCCATTGCTTTTAGCTTCATACATTGCAGCATCTGCATTCTTTATTAGAGAATCTACTGTAACACCATCTGAAGGATATAGGCTTATACCTATACTGGTTGAAGTATATATTTCATTACCATCGATTAATAACGGTTTCTTGAATTCATTAATAATTCTATTAGCGATTAAAACACTTTCTTTTTTACTTATATTATTTACTATGATTATGAATTCATCTCCACCATATCTTGAAACAATATCATCCTTTCTCACACAGTTTACAAGAATTTTAGCCACTTCATCAAGTGTCTTATCACCAAAATTATGACCTAAAGAATCATTTATATTCTTGAAATTATCTAAATCAATAAATAATATTGCAAAACTTACATCTCTTCCAGCGATTTTTTTTAACAATTCTTCAACATAAATATTTAACTTATAACGGTTTGGAAGTCCTGTGACCGCATCAAAATATGCCATTTGCTTTACATTCTCTTCTGCATCTAAAAGTGCTTCTTCTGTAATAAGTTTTGATTTAAAATTTACATAAGAAAGTATAAAGAACATTGCAAAAATGGTTAAGTTTATTAAATTATCTTGAGTATTGTTCTTAAAAGAAAGAAAAATGCCAATAATTGAAATAGACATAACTATAATATATATCACTAAATGAACCATTTGCCTAAGTCCTAGTATTACAGCAAATGTAACTAACAAAAGTATTTTTATAAAATTTTCATTACCCTTATTCATATATAAAGAACATAACATAGAAATGCTAGATAAATAATATATGGTGTATAAAATGTTTGTAGCTTTTCTTTTTACATAGTCACTTGTAAATGTTAATACAAATATAAATAAATATATAACTGTAAATAATAGACCTGATATAATCATATATAAATTAAAACTTGAATAACTTTTTTCTAGTAAAGCAACTATTACAATGGTGAAAACTCCTGCTATGAAAGTTATTATTCTTAATAAAATATTTGCTTCTTCACTTTGAGACTTTCTTTCATTAATATTTTTCTTCTTTAGCAAAATAATGTCTCCTTTCAGCATAACTATACTGTTTCAAACAATAAATTTCATAACAAGTGTATCTTTTAGAGTAGTTCACCATTTATTATTCCTAATTTCTTTAAAATTATTTTTTAGTAACTGTTATTGCTTCATTTTCATGTAATCTTTCAGCCATCTTATCATAGAACTCCATTTCAATATCCTTAACTTTACCAATTTTATAAATACTAACTCGAGAATCTTCAGAATCATATTTTCTAAACAAATCCATATCATCATTTTCTTTTAACATTACTCCATCTGCCTTAATTCCAAAATCTTCTGGAGAACCTATACATATTTTCTTCCCTGCATATTCAAAATTATATTTAACTATTAAATTTTCTTCATCTATTCTGAAATTTTCAACATCGATTGATACACTATCAGTTAGTTTAATTTTGAATGGAGAAAAATTATCCAAGTCAATTCTTTTACTATCTATTTGCTTCTTTGTATAATTCTTATCACTACAAATTGGAATTAACTTTAATGAAGATATATTTTCAGTATTAATATAATTCATACTTGATTTTATTTTACCTTCTTCTCCACCTTTACAATCTTTATTTATACTAGTTCCTCCAGAAAATTTGCATTCATTTCCATCTTGATCTATAATTAAAAAATTCATACATGAATCATTATAGTCATGACTTTCTGCATAGTACTTAATATTAGTTGTTAATGGTGATATCGTTATTTCATCTAAATAGAAATTAGTATCGTTCGTTGTAAATTTATTTTCTAATTCCTTAATATAAGTATTCTTTTTAAGATCTCTAGTATCTATTGAAAATTTAACTCCCCACTCCCCTTCTTTGCCATATAGTTCTGGAATTTCCATATCTACATTTAAATATCTAGGAAGCTCAGTATAATTCCATGGAATTGTCCATAAATATTGGGCTGTATTATCATCTACAGCTTTACGCTCATAACTACCACTAGTATTTATATTTTTCCCATTAATCCTTAATGAAATTGGAATAAATGGTATTTCTGCATTTTTTGTTTCTGTATTATTATTTTTCACTATAAAGCTAAAAGTGAACATATTATTATCTGCAACTGCATTTTCAAAAGTTACATCTATCCCCTCTTGTGATTTAGTTTGTCCTACTGTATTCATATAGTCTTCATATTGTTTATTTACATCAACTAATCTCTTTTGTACTAGTTCTCCTATTATTGGTATGCTTTCAGCCCAAGTTGGAGTTACTATAGTCATAGATACAAGACTAATTAAAACTAATGATGCTACTGCTACAACTATTTTTTTCTTGCCCCTTTTCTTTGTATTTAAAGAATTCATTAATTTTCTTTTTCCTTTTTCTCTTTCAAATTCACTTACTTCTATTTCTTCAACATCATTAGAATTTATATTTATTTCACTTAACAATTCATATATGTCCTTCATAATTAAATTACCTCCAACTTAAATTTAATAGCCTTATCTTTGAGCTTTTTCTTATTTCTATAAATCCTACTATCAACTGAAGATTTACTTAAATTAAGCCTTTTTCCAATTTCCTCAGCCTTTAGCCCTAAAAAATACTTCATAATAAATATTTCTTTGTCTATAAATTCAAGTTCGTTTAATAACTTCATCATGTCATTTCTATTTTCATTTATTAAAATTTCTTCTTCTAATGTATATTTCTCTTTCAAATCAATTGAATCTAAAATAATTTCTGACTTATTTACTAAACTCCTATAATAATCAATTGCTTTAAACTTAGCTATAGAACATATCCAATTTCTAAAATTATTTTCATCACCATGAAACTTATCTGAGTTGTTCCATACTGCTAAAAACACATCATTTATACATTCTTCTATAACTCCATTATCTTCAAATTTTATCAGTACTTTATGAACAATGCTTTTAACTAAAGGTATATATCTATCATATGTCCACTCTAAAGCATCCTCTTTTCCTTTTTTCAATGCTTTGATGAAGTTTTTATCATTTATTTTCATAGTCCCCTCACTCATTTCTGTATTTGTAAAAGCTCTTACACACTATATAACGGTGCAAGATGAAAAAATTAGCACATTCATAAAATATTTTTATAGGCTGGCTTTAATTGATAATTAAATACTTTACTACATAAAGAAATCCTATATCTTTTTGTTGATAATTTAAGATATAAATTTTACTATAAATGTATTTTATATATATTCTTTAGAAATAAGTCCTTTAAGTCTTATCACATCACCTAAACTACTAATAGAGAATTTATGCTGCAGCCTTTCTGTCTTTCCTTTATTTCATCTGTTATGGCAATTAATCTGGTTATACTTCCCAAAGCTTCCATGGAGGCTATTCCAAGTGTAAATAATATTTATTACATTACATATATCATAAATAAAATTTCCCATCAAATTTTTATACAATTCCACATTGAAACTTCTTAACATTTTGAAGACATTTACAAGCATAAAGAGTTTGTAATTCTTTATGTTTTTGAAAAATCAGAAATTTATTAAAAATAATTTCAAAAATATCTTGCATTATATAATTGCATGTGTTAGTATTGATGAGTAGCAGAAATTTGCTATAAAGAATAAAGTTTTATTTCGATAATTAGTTTCTCTTGTTTAGAGATTATTATCAATTTAGAATCTTTAAAATAGGAGGATTTTCAATATGAACGATAAGACATTAGTATGTAAAGATTGCGGAAACGAATTCGTATTTACTGTAGGAGAACAAGAATTCTACAAGGAAAAAGGATTCACAAATGAACCTGTAAGATGTGCAGATTGCAGAAGAGCAAAGAAACAACAAAACAACAGAAGATAATTTTTGATTGTTATGAGCTATAGTTTAATACTATAGCTTTTTTTATTTGTTTCTTTATTTACATTATAAAAACAATAAAGAGTATCACCAAATTTCTAAGCAATACTCTTTAACAAATAAATTCTACAGTTCTTCTATAACATAGCACCCATTCTTCTGCACTCATCCATACAAGCATAACATTCTGTAGCACAGTTTCTACAATGGTCATCTTTAAACATATCGCATTCTGCTCCACACTTTTCGCAAATATTAGCACATAACTCACAATGTTCTCTTAAAAATTGTCCATTAGTTGACATAATTGAAGATGACATCTGACACATTTGTGCACATTCATTTAAAAGACTAATACAATTCCTTCTTTCATTAACATCAGGTTCATTTAAGCATGCTTGAAAGCATTCATTACATATTTGTGCACACCTATTACAAGCATCTATACATGCTTGATACATATTTTCATCTCTATTTCCTATATCCATTTTTTCGTCCTCCTGCTTTTTTATTAGATGGTTATAACACCTCTAAATATTATTTGTAATTGAACCCTAGTTATACTTGTAATTATAATTATAATTCATATTAATATTCATCTGATCATTTTAATTAGTATACTAATATAATAAAAACTACACTTAAAACATATCTATATTCATTTCAAGAATTACTTTTTATACTTCAAGCTAAATCTATTTATTTTATATCTCTTTTAATTTAATCTTATATTGTCAGAATATTTAATTATTTTTCAACTTTTTTGTTTAATTACACAAATTTAAAATTTAAGGAGTGGTATACAATGAAAAAAAAAGCTATTTCAATTCTTACAACTGCATTTTTAGCATTATCAATAGGTGCAACATTTGCTCCTATGAAAGCTAATGCAGCTACTGACATTGCAGCTTTATTGGAAAAAGGAGGTACAATCCCTGCTGGAAATTATAAGCTTACTAAAGGTGTAAAAGTTACAAAAGATATTGTTGCAAATGGTGTTATAATTGATGCTTCTGGATGCCCAAATGATACTATTGCTATAGTATCTAAAGCTAGTATTACAGGGATCACAATTAATAATGCTAAAAGACAAGGGATTAGTGTACAAGATTGTTCTGGAAAAACTTTAAAGAATTGTACTGTTACCAAGGCCCAATTTGCTGGAATTGAAGTGAAAAACAATGTTTCAAACATAACATTAGATGGTTGTATTTCAAACAATAATTATGACCCTGCAAAAAAAGGTGAAAATGCTGATGGATTTGGAATAAAGAATGGTGCTAAAAATATTACATTGAAGAATTGCTCTGCTACTGGAAATAGTGATGATGGATATGACACATATACAGCTGGAGCAAATATAACTTTTATTGGTTGTAAAGCAATGAATAATGGTTCTGGTGGTAATGGTGATGGAAACGGCTTCAAACTTGGACCTAATTCTTATAATGGTGTAAATGGTGGCTTGATTACAGTAAAAAATTGCACCGCTACTAATAATAAAGGTTGGGGATTCTTAAGAAATCACAACAAAGTAAATCCAGTACAATCTGGAAATACTGCAACTGGTAACAAAAAAGGTCAATTTAATTGGAACTTAAACTAGAAATATATACTTTCAAAATATGAAAAGGTACTCTATTTTTTTAGAGTGCCTTTTATAAATACTTATTCAATTTGATAACACAAAGAAAAATATGTTATAGTGTATTTTGTATATTATAATATAGGAGAAATTACATATGAAAAAAGCATTTATGTTAGGAATAATAAGTTCCTTCTTTTTCGCCTTTACTTTTGTTTTAAATAGAAGTATGAATTTATCTGGTGGTAGCTGGATATGGAGTGCAAGCCTTCGTTTTATGTTTGCTTTACCCATTATGGCTTTAATAGTTAAAAAGAAATATGGATTTATGAATATTCATAATACTATTAAAAATCATTTTAAAGAATGGCTTATATGGAGCACCATTGGTTTTGGACTTTTTTATGCTCCACTTTCTTATGCCGGTGATTATGGTGAGTCTTGGCTTATTGCAGCTTCATGGCAGATAACTATAGTTATGGGGGTACTTCTTACACCTTTATTTAAAAGAAAAATTCCTTTTAAGAATTTATGTGCTTCAGTAATTATATTAGCTGGCGTCTTTTTATTACAACTCAATAATATAGAAAATTTAAATTTAGCTGCAAGTTTATCAACACTTTTACCAATACTTGTAGCAGCTATTTCCTATCCACTTGGTAATAGAAAGATGATGAAAGTTTGTGATGATAATATATCAACAATAGAACGTGTTTATGGAATGATTTTATGTAGCTTGCCTTTCTGGCTTATATTATCTATCTTTGGTGTTTCTAATGTTGGTTTGCCATCAGCATCACAAACTGTACAAGCTTTTTGCGTTGCACTATTTTCAGGTATAATAGCTACATTATTATTCTTTAAAGCTACTGATTATGTAAAGTCAAACCAGAAATGGCTAGCTGTAATTGAATCCACTCAGTCTGGAGAAGTTATATTCTCACTACTTGGAGGAATTTTGCTTCTTGGAGATTCATTACCTGACCTTTTAGGGTTAATTGGGATTTTATTGATAATCTTTGGAATGATTTTAAATAGCGTATTATCAGCAGAATAATTAGACAATTATGAGCCATTGCTTTATTTCAATGGCTTACATATACTTTCACCACTCTCATGGTCATAAATAAAAGATTCTCCTTCTGAATTGCCAGTCTTATCATTAGTATCCCATGTTTGAGATTGAAATGCTAAAAATATTCCTTCCCAATGATTGTTGGGATATTGTAACAATATGCAACCATCTTGAAATACTCCATTTGAAAATTCATAATCCCCAATACTTCCTTGATTCATATGAACTTCATGAATACCCTTCCCCTTATTGAAATGACCTCCATAAACATAAATTATGGCATGTTTTTTAATAGCCTTATCTCCTATTTGCTTTTGAAAAAAATCTGCTAAGTCATTATCAGGACCAATTTTAGTTGAAGGCAGTACTTTCATTTCACATGGATTAAATAAGTTGCTACGTATAAAGTCTACAGCTATATCTTTAGGATTATATTTAGAGCTAGGGAACTTTATATGTAGTTTCTTAGGATAGTCTGTTCTATGAAAAACAAACTCATTATGATATTTTATTGGATAAAATCCCTGTTTCAAATTTTGCAAATGAGTAATCTGTTTAGCATTAAACTTAGAATTAGCAATATATAAAAGATCATTTTCTACTTTCTTACCATTAATTATAATTGGATTTCTCGGAGCAGATTTAGTATTAACTGCAATATCATATTCTATATTATTAACCTTCACATAAATATGCACATGTGGCTTAATTGTATTGATTCTAGCATCACATTCATCATATCTAGAAACTTTTCCTTTTAACACCCCATATAGCTCTTTTATTCCACTCACATTACTACCTCTCTTTAAATTTTGAATTTCATAATTTTCACCCTTACCTTGACAATGATTATATATTTTCTAATATAAATCTTATTTTCTCCATATATAAAAAATTAAATGTGCATAGAAAAAACAAAAAAATTAAGCTCTAACCATAAATAGCTAAAGCTTAATTTCACCTATAATATGCACCCTATTTCCTACCTAAAGCTACACAAACACCTGACATTCCTATTTAATTAAATTCTCTATATCTTTTACTATAAGCTCATCAGTTAAATGATATCTTTCATATAACTTATCTACTGGCACACTATCAGTAAATTCTTTCTTGCTTCCAAAATTCAATACTTTCATTTCTGATGAACCATAGAAACGAGTAATCTTTTCTCCAAATCCACCATCAACAAGACCATCTTCTAATGTAACAACCACTTTATGATTATTTTCTAATGATTTTAATAATTCCTCATCTATTCCTGTTATGAAATGAGGATTTATAAGTGTAGCATCAACATCTAGCTTATCCTTTAACATAGCTTTTACTTTTTTACCCAGTTTAAAGAAACTTCCTAAAGCTACTATAGCAACTTTACTTCCCTTTTCTTCAACCTTAAACTTATTTAATATAGAATAGTCTGTTGTATCTTCTATTCCTGTTGATATGAGCTCACCACTTGGTACCCTTATAGATACTGGATGTTCATTTTGATCTGCTGCCCAATTTAACATAGTTAAATACTCTTCTTTGCATGTTGGAGCCAAATAAACCATGTTTGGTATATTGCTTATTAATGGTATATCAAAAGTACCTAAATGTGTAGAATCACTCCCTGAAATTCCACCTCCAAATACAAGGATAACAGCTGAATTTTTATTTAAAGATAAATCATGTGATAGTTGATCATAAGTACGTTGTACAAATGAACTTGCTATTGCAATAATAGGTTTTCCTCCATTTGCTGCTATACCTGATGCAAAAGCAACTGCATGTTCTTCTGCTATTCCTACATCTGTATAATGAATTCCAGCTTTTTGTCTAAAATCAGGAGTAAATCCAGTAATCATTGGTGTTGCTGCTGAAATTGCAATAACTTTTCTATCTTTTTGATATTTAGCAGCTATAAATTCTCTTGTAATACTTGCATAATTTTCTGGCATTTCAAACTTTTGCTCTGGTTTAACATCAAGTGCTCCTTGAAGTGACCAGTGCCATTGTTCTTTATTCTTCTCTGCTACTTCTAAGCCTTTTCCTTTAATTGTATGCATATGTAATACAACAGGATGATCTATATCTTTTACTTTATTAAAAGTTTCTATTAATTCTTCTATATTATGCCCATCTTCTATATAGTAATAATCAAAACCCAAAGTTTTAAAGAAATTACTTTCAGCTTTTCCTTTTGTTTCTCTTAAAAGAGATAGATTTTGATACAGTCCACCATGGTTTTCTGCAATAGACATCTCATTATCATTTACTAAAACTATAATGTTACTATTTAAAACTGATGCATTATTAAGCCCTTCATAAGCTTGTCCTCCACTTAAAGAACCGTCTCCTATTACAGCTATAATATTTTCATTATCTCCTTTTAAATCTCTTCCTTTAGCAAGGCCTGTTGCAAGGCTTACTGAAGTTGAAGTATGTCCAACTGTAAAATAATCATGCTCACTTTCATTAGGATTAGTATATCCAGAAACTGAATGATATCTATCAGGATTCATAAAGGCTTCTTTACGTCCTGTTAAAATCTTATGTGTATAGCTTTGATGTGAAACATCGTACACCATCTTATCTTTAGGAGAATTAAAAACATAGTGCAATGCTATTGTTGCTTCAACCATTCCTAAGTTTGGTCCCATATGACCACCAGTTGCATTTACTTTTTTAAGTAAAGCTTCTCTAACCTCACTGGATAATATGTTTAACTCTTCAATTGAAAGTTTTTTTACATCTAGAGGTGAATTTATTTTATTTAAAATATTAAACATAACAATCTCCTTTTTCCTTTAGTTTTTTTATTCATAGATTTATTCTACATAGAAGACTATAACCCTAAAGCCAACTTTAAAGTCAATACTTTCTTTATAAAATTTTTAAAGTTTGTACATATACATATTTTTGTTTATAATATTTTTATGTTATCAATATGATGTAAAAACAACTAATAATGGGAGGTACTATGAAATATACAATTAGAGAAGTTGCAGAAATGATGAACTTACCACTTTCTACAATAAGATACTATGATAAAGAAGGTCTTTTACCATTTTTAGAAAGAAAAGAATCAGGCTATCGTGTTTTTTCAGATTCAGATATTGGTATGCTTGAAATTGTAGAATGTTTAAAAAAAACTGGAATGCCAATTAAGGACATTAAAAAATTTAGTGATTGGGTAAAGAATGGTGAAGGTTCATTGGCTGAAAAATATGAAATGTTTCTTGAAAGAAAAAAAATCATTGAAGCTCAAATGGAAGAATTACAAAAATCATTAGATTTAATTAATCGTAAATGTTCTTATTACAAAGAGGCTATTGAAACTGGTACTAAAGATATACATAGAAAAATATGCTCCAATGTATAATTATAACAAATACAAAAAAAACAGATAACCATTTAAATTTAATGATTATCTGTTTTTTCGTGTTATGCAGCCCTATTAATTTTTTATTTTCATTATACTTTTTCATTGTTTAACTCCTTGTTTTCCTTATGCAGTAAAAATTGTATTTTTCTTATTATCTATTATATAATGAAATAAATATAATTTGAAGTTTAAATAAAGAGGCAAATTTTAATGAATGGAGATGAGAAAATCTTATGAAAAGAATCAAGCTTATTTTACCTGCTGAAGATTACAAAAAACAAGTTATAGATTATAAAGAAGAATTCACTACTAATGGAGACAGTATGGATGGTACTGCTGGACTGAAAAATGCTACTTCTTTTGAAGAATGGCTTTCAGCTATAAAAGATAATTTAAGTGAAGAAACAGTAAGAGAAGGTTTAGTTCCAGCTTCAACATATTTAGCAATAAGAATAGATGACAATAAAGTTATAGGCATGATAGACATTCGTCATAGATTAAATGAATATTTATCGCAATTTGGTGGACATATTGGATATAGTGTTAGAAAATCTGAGCGTAGAAAAGGATATGCAAAAGAAATGTTATCTTTAGCTTTAGAAAAATGTAAAGAGCTAAATTTATTAAAAGTTCTAATAACTTGTGATTCTAATAATATTGCATCTGCAAAAACTATTATTTCAAATAATGGAATACTTGAAAATGAAGTTGCAGAAGAAAATAGATTTACACAAAGATATTGGATAAAATTATAAAGACAATGACTATAATCACTGTCTTTATTTCTAAATTATCTTAAAAATTCAACATTGCCAGTATTGGATATGGTTCCCCTATCAATATCTCCTTCTCCTCCAACCTTTATTGAATTATAATCTTTAACTATAAAATTATCAGTTTTATTATTTTCATTAAATTCTGGCAATTCAATCAATATGCCATTATCAAGTTTATTATTATCATTACATAAAAAGGCATTACTTTCTTCAACCTTTTTTAGATTGTCCACATTACCATCTATAGCTTTCACTGGAATGAAATATTTAGGAATTGATTCTGTATTTATCTCATTTCTAAATATTTCAGTTAAAGCTTCATTTTTAGTTAAAAATCCATCACTCTTTACTTTTGAATTTAAAACATATGGAGTGATACTAGTATCTATACTTTTTTCTCCTGAATCTAAATTTAATAACTCTGAGTTACTTATCTTTTCTGAACATATTGAATTAGTTGTGTCCCTAAAGCAATATCCAAAAACTGCAAATAAAACAATTCCTGATATCATAAAGACTGTCTTTGATCTTTCTCTCATTTTCAACGCTCCTCGTGCATGAATACAATTAATTTATAGATTAATAATGGATTAAAATTCCATTATTATTAACACCATAAAATATAGCACAAGTAAACTTAAAAATACATACTATATTGAAATTTTAATTATTTTTTTACATTTTCCTCAAATATCTTTTTATCACTATGAATGATACACTAATTTTAGTCAACCAAATCAATTAAAATTACAAATTTTCTTTTAGATTCAACTGAAATAAAAAGCTTGTACTATGTAATATCATATATTTTCTTGTATTCACTAATTGCAAAATTATCAGTCATTCCAGAAATCTGATCTGCTATATTCCGTACAATTACTCTTCTCTTCTTGTAATATTCAAGATACTCATCTTTATCTTTAAATTCTTTTAAATCCACATTGCAAATCTTGTTAATTTCCTCTCTAACTATATTTATATCTCCATCTCTAAAATCAATTACATTATTACTAAACTTCCTAATATCTAAATAGATTCTCTTTAATGTTCCATCTGGAAGAATCATAATATTCTCATAATATGCTTTAAAAAGTTTTTCTACAATTTTGCCCGCCTTACCATCAAATCTTGAAACATCAAAACTATTTATTACTTTCTTATTTATAACTTTTTCTAAATACTTTAATATAAACTTGCCATCTACACTAAAATCTATAATTTGTTCATCTACCCTATTATATTTTTCAAAAAAGTCGTTACCACTATTTATATACTTTTCTATATTTAATCTAGAAGCTTTAGTTACGTCATTTATAAAAAATGTTACAATACCTGATACAATTCTAGATCTTTTTATGTCATTTTCATCTATAAAAACTCTATTTTTTCCTTTTAGTTTGCTTTCTGTTTTTATAATAACTTCAATAACATCTCTAATCTTCTCCATCTTTTTTATATTACATATTTCTAATAGTTCAGAAATTGATAAATGCTTAGATGCTAAAGCATCATCTAAATCATGACCTCTTTGTGCAATTTCATCTGCTATATTTACAATTTGTCCTTCTAGAGTTGTTGGGAATGTATAATCTAAAAATAAATTTTCTTTATCTCCATTAACTAAGAATTCATCAATATTAAAGCACTTCTTTTCATCACACTTATGACAGTTTTCACAATCTTTTGTTTTTTGTATATTAGTATGTTTCAAAACTCCTTCTAAAACTTGATAAGACACATCTAAGCCATCAAAATCCAAATATTTTTCTTCTAAATGGCTTAATACTCTAATACCTTGAAAAGAATGTTTAAATCCTCCCATTTTGAGTTCATCACAATTTTTAATTATTTTAAGTTCGTTTTTTAATATAGAATTTAATGTACGTTCTCCTTGATGACCAAAGGGAGTATGTCCAATATCATGTGCTAAAGCTATAGCCTCTACTAACTCATTATGTAAATTCAAATTACTACATATCCCTCTTGCTATTTGTGAAACTTCTAGGGTATGTGTCATTCTTGTTCTGAAATGATCACCTTTTGTAGAGGTAAATATTTGTGCTTTATCTACTAATCTTCTCATTGATTTAGCATGTACAATTCTTTCTCTATCTCTTTGAAATTCTCCTCTTATTACTAAATTATCACTTGGAGTAAATTGTTTACCTATATATCTTCTACAATATTGATTTTTTTGGCTCAACTTATGATATTGTTCTTCTGCTTGAATTTCCTTATACTTCTTTTTTTGTCTGTTAATATCTTCTATATCAATTTCAAATAGATCTTTTACAGAAAACTCTAATTGTTTATATAAATTCATTGAAGTTTCAATACTTAAATATGAATTTTCATAAAAATCTCTTTCTAAATCCAATCCTAAATGCTCTAAAAAATTAGAAATTACTAGCTGTGACTTTACCTTCTCTACTATGTTAAATTCTAAATTCTCCTTAGAATTTTTTTGTGCTTCCCCAAAATAAATCTCTCTCCCAATATATGTTTCTTCATTTTCTTCAGTTATTATAAAAACTATTTTATAGATATTATCCTTATTTAAAACTTTAGATACATCTTTATCATTTCCATTAAGATTGTAGTATCCTTTCTCTTCTTGTTTGTAACTTTCACTAACCCTATCAATAATAACGTCACATTTTCCTGATAGTAGTTTAACTAACAAAAATTTTTCATTATTCAAAAACTCGCCCCCTAGACTTAATTTTACTTTTATAACCTTTTTCTATTATTACAAATATTTTAATCATCTTACTATTTTACCATTTTTATCGATTTTTTGTTAATTCATTGTTAGTATAAATATACAAATTCATCTGCAAACAAAAAAGCACTAAATTAATAATGCTTTTTATTACCAGTAAAAATCAATTTTTCAATTGGATAGTTTGTATATTTCCATCAAGATTTATTGTCACTTCTATTACATCATCTTTAGTTTCTATAGCTCCATTTGTGCTACTTGATTTTAAAGTATATACTCTCTCTACTGGATTATTATCATCAAAGTCTTGTGTCAAATTTCCTGCTTTAGTACCTGTCCTATATGATATTTCTAAATGTTTTGCAGAAGACAATTCAGATAAATCCTTTTTATAATTCACTGTAAGTTGATAATTAGCATCTCCATAGTAATTTATCTTACCATCTTTTTCAGTGATTTTACTTTTTCCATCTACATTGTATTCAGCACTCCAAAGTTCATTTTCACCTCTGTAATTATAATTATAATTTTCAACTTTTTGTTTTGTACACCCTACTATCACAAAAAGCATTAAAGTAGTTAAAATTATCCCTAACTTTTTCAAATTTTATCCCCCGATCAAATTATTTGCAATATTATATATGAATGTTGAAATTATTAAAAGTAAATATACCACTTCCTTGTTTTAGTTGTCCTTTATCATAAATCTGAATAAACCCTTTATAAATATCATTTATAAGAGTTGAACTTATATTTAAATTATGATGGGCAGGTAATATTTTATTTACTTTTAAGTCTTTGGTTTTCTTTACCGATAACATAAAATCATAGGGATTTGTAGTTGGATAAAAAGCATCTAAAGTTCCTTCATAAATCAAATCACCTGAATACAGATATCCTTTCTCCTCTTCATAAAGACATATATGTCCTGGTGAATGACCTGGTGTATGTATAACTTGGATATTTCTATTGCCTAATTCAATATAGTCATCATTATATAATATTAAAGAAGGTTCTCCTTGGAATAACTCATAATCATTTATATTAAAATCTTTTGGAAACTTACATGGGGCTTTAGCAAGATTTGTTTTTACAACATTCAATGGGATTGGAAACTTTGTAGATAACCACTCTTTTTCAGTTGCAAAAACTCCAATATTTTCAAAATGCTTATGACCTCCAATATGATCCCAGTGGACATGTGTAGTAACAACTTGAATTGGTAAGCTTGTAATTCTTTCAACAGCTTTTCTTATATTCGCCACTCCAAGGCCTGTATCAATTAGAAGGCATTTATTACTTCCTAACAGTAGATAACAATGTGTTTCTTCCCAATGTTTATATTCGCTAATTGCATAAGTTTTATTATCTATTTTTTCAATAGTAAACCAATCCTTCACTAAAATCACCTACCTTAAAAATTAAATAAATATAAAACTATATATTTATGAAAGGTTACATTGTTCTCTTAAGCTAGCCTTTAATTTTCTTCTCACTACATTTGTAAATATGAATGTAATTATTAAAACCATTTCCGTATATAAAGAATTTATATGAATAACATAATTAGAAAGTGCAACAAAGTTCACAATAGCACCTAAAATCATAAATATTATAAAAAATAATATCATTAAGATAATTCTCTTTGTATTTCTTTTAGTTAGTATAGCTCCTTTTCTCAGCCATTTAGTAAAAATAAATGTAGCAAATATATAATCAATTATATAAATAAATATCATGTTTAAAGACATTGGACTCTTTAACACCCATAAAGCTAGGCTTGATAATATCAACATGAATAAAGCAAAGTAAATACTATCAACAATATAAAATAAATTTTTATTCTTAAATTTCTTTGACTTAATTATCTCTTTACAAAATTTTTCTATATTATCACCAACAATATTTTTAACATCCATTTCATCTTCCTGTGCACTTATTAATAGATCTTTTACATCTTCACTAACCTCATGCTGAAATTCTCTTGGTATATTACTACTTGATAAATACAATACTATTTTTAAATAAGATTCTTTGTATTCTCCTTTTAATTGACCTACTATGCTCATAGATTTCCTCCTATAATATTATTCACATCAACATATAGCTTCTTCCAATAGCTAATGAAATTTTCAAGCTCTAACTTCCCTTCTTGTGATAATCTATAATATTTTCTATTCACTCCCGTTGTTGATTTCTTTTTTTCTGATATTATAATATTATTTTTCTCAAGTCTAAGAAGTAATGGGTAAAGAGTTCCTTCTACTATATCTTCAAAGCCACTCTTCTTTAATTTTGTTAAAAGCTCATATCCATATGTTTCTTCTTTAGAAATAATACTAAGTATACAACCTTCTAGAATTCCTTTAAGAATTTGAGAATTATTATTCAAAATGTTTCGCTCCTTTACCTTGTATTACAAAGTATATTACAATTATATACATCAATACTTTGTATTGCAAGGTATTTTATATTATGGTATTTCATTAGTAAAAATTCTTAAAATTTTATATAATATAATAAATTTCTTGTTTATGGAGGTTAAATAGGTTGCCAATCTATGATTTTTTACAATGGGAAATTAAATTTCATGAACTGATTAAAGATTTTCCATTTAAATATCATTAAGATTTTATTTTGTTAGTGATTTATTTTAAAATCCATTATAATTTTTGTGTTATGTAAATAAAATATTTGTACACTATCACCTTCTTTTATTTCATTAACTTCTTCTACTTTATAATCTACTCCATTTATAGTTATTAAATCATAAGATGGTGACCTGGAACCTTTTATACATTGTACCTTTTCTACATTACTATTTTCAATTATTTCATATTTGCTATTGTTGTAGGCTGAGAAATCCTTAATATAAGGAATATCTATAATAAGCATAATAATACCAATAACTAAACTGAATATTCCTAAAAAGAAAACTCCACATTTCTGAAACAAAGTTAATTCACTTAAAGGTTTCTTTTCCCCATTCCTTAAAGAAATTTTCTTGTTAATAAATACTTGCTTAATAAAATAGATAAAAGAAACTGTCATAAGAAGTAATCCTAGTGTGTGAGTGATTAAATTATGTAAAAACATATTAAAGCCTCCAATATGTATAATTTTCTAATCAGATTATACCACTTATTCTCCTTATTTTCATTTTATCTCTTATAATATAAACAAAAAGTAGGAAGTCTAGTTTTAACCTATACTTCCTACTCTAAAAATATTCCATTACATATTATTTAAAATTATATTCAGTTACAATACTCTCTCTATCATTAGTTTTATCATTAAAATATTCATATAATGATATGGCTAAAAAGCTTCCTGTTATATTATAAATATTCTTGAATCCAAGATTTTGAAGGGCTAAAGCAGCATTATAGCTTCTTTGACCTGTTCTACAATGTAGATAAACTGGCTTATCTTTTGGGATTTCATTTACTCTTTGTCTAAGTTCACTTAATGGAATGTTAACAGAATTCTTTATATGTCCATTAGCATATTCCCCTCTTTCTCTAACATCCACTATATAAGCATCTTCTTCTACGAGTTTTCTTACCACATCAACATTAACCTGCTTAAAGTCTCCATTCAAAAGATTAGATCCAACATATCCAGCATAGTTAACAAGATCTTTTGCTGTAGAGAATGGTGGTGCATAGCACAATTCTAAATCTTTTAAATCTTCAACAGTTCCATTTAATTTTATAATTGCTGCTATTAAATCTATTCTCTTAGTAACATCACCTTTCCCTATAGCTTGGGCTCCTAAAACTTTTCCTGTTGGAACTTCATATAATAATTTAAGGTGTAATGGAGATGAATCAGGCATAATCCCAACTTTATCATTAAGAATTATCCTTACTACTTCATATTTTATTTTTAGATTCAGGAATTTTATAAGTGCTTCATTTAATCCAGTAGATGCACCATTATAATCAAAAACTTTTATTGCAGAAGAGCCTATGTATCCATTATTTAATCCTTCTCTTCCATTTATATTATCTGCAACAGATCTAGCTTGTTTTTGAGCTGGGCCTGCAAGAGATAATTTTGTTTCTGAATGGGTTAATGAATTATACACCTCTATAGCATCTCCAACTGCATAAATATCCTCATCATTAGTTTTGTAATTTTTATCTACTTTTATTGCACCTGTTTCTCCAATTTCTATACCTGCATCTTTTGCTAATGAAGTTTCTGGAGACACCCCTATTGCCATAACAACAGCCTTTGCACTAATCTTTTTGCCTGAAGATAAAACTACTGTGTCTTTTTCAAATTGTTCAACCTTATCTCCCACAATTAAATTTATTCCCTTATCATAAATTTCCTTATGAAATATTTGAACCATATCATAATCAAAAGGTTTTAATATTTGCTCAGTTGATTCTATTAGAGAAACATCATACCCTGCTTCTCTTAAATTTTCTGCAGCTTCAACACCTATATATCCACCACCAATTACTGCTATATCTTTTATTTCATTTTCTTTAATATATCTATTTAACTTATCTATATCTACAACATTTCTTATAGTAAATACATTAACATCTTCTATCCCAGAAATATTAGGCATAATTGGTTTAGCACCTGGAGAAAGGATTAACTTATCATAATTTTCTTTGTACTTTTCACCTGTTACTAAATTTTTAACTTCTACATATTTTTCTTCTCTATTTATGGATAATACTTCATTGTTTACCCTTGCTTGAATATTATATTGAGCTAAAAATTTTTCTGGACTCATTAGAACTAATTTATTAGCTTCATCTATAATTCCACTTAAATGATATGGAAGTGAACAATTTGAAAAGGATACATGAGGTCCTTTTTCAAACATTATTATTTCATCTTCTTCACTAAGTCTTCTAAGTCTTGCTGCAGCTGATGCACCTCCTGCAACTCCGCCTACTATTAACATCTTTCTTTTCATAAATACCTCTCCTCCAACTGTTGATTAATTTCTTTTACTTCCTCTATATGCCCCCATTCCACCAGAAACATTTATCACATTAAATCCTTGACTTGAAAGTGTCCCACAAGCTCTTGCACTTCTTCCCCCCGATTGACACATTATGTAATATTCTTTGTCCTTTTTTAAATACTTTTCTGGGTTATCTAAAAGTTCTCCCATCGGTATATTCTTTGCTGTTTTTATACTTCCACTTGAATATTCATACTTTTCTCTTATATCTATTAAGTCAACATTTCCAATTAAATCATCCATTTCATTTACATTAACATTTTTTACTTGCTCCCTTTTTAAAAATCCTAACATTTTAATTCCTCCCTAAATTTTATATAAATTATTATTTTTAATAGCTTAACTTATTTTAACCTTATGCCAAATCTTTTATTATTCTTAATTCAAATTTGCTATGTGTTTAGTATATATTAGATTTTTATTAATTTATGTGATTTAGTCACACTCTACAAATAGAACTGATAGACCTTTTAAAAATCCTTAATTTTTCAAACATATCTAATATAAATATTGGTGAACATTTTTATGGAGTAATAGCTGAAAAGTAGATTCATAATGTGATTATTGACATATAATCGTCATAAGTATATCATATACATAAAGGGCATATGCCAATAACTTGTGTTTCATATGCTAATTTATCGTATTATATGGAGGTTATTATGAAAATTGCATTACCATCACGTAACAATAATATTGATGATCATTTTGGTCATTGTGAATACTTCACTGTTTTCACAGTTAATACAGAAACTAAGGAAATAACAGCTTCTGAAACTGTTCAGTCACCAACAGGTTGTGGTTGTAAATCAAATATCGCATCAACTCTTTCTGACATAGGTGTTAAAGTTATGTTAGCAGGCAATATGGGAGAAGGCGCTGTAAGAGTTCTTAATAATGCAGGAATAGAAGTTTTGCGAGGCTGCTCAGGAGATGTAAAAACTGTAACTTTAAATTGGCTTGAAGGATCTCTTAAAGATTCTGGGGACTTCTGTCATGCCCATGAACATGAATGCCACAATGAATAAATTATAGCAAAAAGATTAGCTGGAATTTATTTTCTAGCTAATCTTCTTATTATCAATAACCACTATTTTCTATTACACCATTTCCTGCAAAATTGTTTTTTCTTGTTACACATTACTTTTTCCGAACCACATTTTGGGCAAACTGATCTATCCTGATCATAGTTTATTTCATATATTTCCTCACAATCTAAACATTTAAATTTACAGTGATTTGTAGTGTAATTTCCTCCATTTATATTAATTGCTTTTCCTTCTGTTAAAGCAATAGCAACTTTTTTTCTTGCACTGTCAATTATGTTTTGAAATGTTTGTCTTGATACTTGCATTTTTTCTGCACATTCTTCTTGATTTAATTCTTCTATATCTTTAAGCCTCATTGCTTCAAGTTCTTCAACCTTCAGAACAATTTCTTCCAGTTCACATTTTGGTTTTCCCCAAGGTACAAAATAATTATCTTCTGGGAAAAACTCAACTCTTCTAAATTTTATTGGTCTAGCCATCTTTGTCCTCCAAAAGTGTAATATATTTATTATAAACTTCAATGATCTTATTAAATTTATTCTCAATATATATTATACTATCACATTTAAAACATTAAAATTATTTTTAATATAGTTAACTTCTTAACTTTCTTTTCTATGAAAAAGCATGATATTTGATGATATAAATGCAGTAATAGGGATAATAAGAATAATTCCTATTCCACAACAAACAACTTGAAATACTTCTGACCCAAAAACTTTTGTATTTAAAATAGTTCCTAAGGAATACTTAAGTTCACTAAAGTATATTATTAAAGTCATAAATCCACTTATATATGCAAAAAGTAATGTGTTAGTCATAGTTCCTAAAATATCTTTACCTATATTCATTCCTGATTTAAAAAGTTCTCCTTTTGTCATATTAGGATTATTTGTATATACTTCATTTACTGATGAAGTTATAGATATAGCAACATCAATAACTGCACCTAACAATCCAATTAGAATCTCACATATTACTATTTTAGAAAAATTAAGTTGAACATAAAAAGAATAATATGCAATCGTTTCAGCCTGCTCATTTCCAAATCCCTGTATATTAGCATTTATACTCATCTTGTATGTAATTACTATTACTATCAATATAACAAGAGTTACAGATAATAAAGCTGATAGTGTCTTTTTGTTAAATCCATTAATAAAAAATAGTGTAATATAACTTATTAAAATTGCACCTATAAAAGTTACTTTAATAGGATCAACCTTGGCACCTATTAATATAAACATCAAAAATAGTAGTACAAAATTTAAAATTAGTGTAAAAAATGATTTCACCCCTCTGCCCCCACCAATAAAAGCCATTAAAATAAATAAAATTATAAGTAATATTAATATTGTATTCATCCCTTTTATACCTCTTCCATTTTGTTATTTTTAAAAATTAATATAGAAACATAAATGGTTATAGGAATACTTAATACAATTCCTATGCTTCCAGTAATTGCTCTCATAAATTCTAAGGAAAGATTAATATTTATTATATATGAAATAGGATTTCCATTTCTTAAAAGCAATAAAATCATAGGTATGCTTCCACTTATATAAGCAAAAACTAAAGTATTTGCCATAGTTCCCATGATATCTTGTCCTATTTCTTTTACTGATGCAATTAACTTCTTTCTCTCTATATTGGGATTAGTATCATAAAGTTCTTTAACTGCAGAGCTTATAGATATAGCTATATCCATTATTCCTCCCAAGGTTCCTATGATAAGTTCAATAAAAAATATCTTTTCTGGTGGGTGAGTAAGAAATTCCATATCTTCAAAATGTATACCACTCCAATTATTTGATTTTATAACTATTCCAGCAATTATCATAGATATTATAGTTCCTGATATAGTCCCAATTATAGCTGACAAAGATTTTTTATTTTTCCCAGAAACTATTAATATTGAAATAACTATAAATAAGATACTTGCTATTACAGAGAGGATAGTAAAATCATATCCATTTGAAAATAGGTTAATCAAAATAAATAAAATTGCAATATTTATAACAACACTTCCTAAAGATCTAAAACCTTTAATTCCACCTATAAATAATATTAAAAAAATAAAAATATTAACTATATATACAATGTACTTATCCCTCTTAAATTCTGAAATTCTCGTAGATTCAATATGTCCATTTTTTTCATAGATATTAATAAACACCTCATCATCAACTTTCAAATCTAAATCATTAATTTGAGAGAATGAAGTTTCATTATTAATTTCAACTTGCTCTCCTTTATGCTCCCCATTCATTATAATGGCTTTCATCTTTTGTTTTTTTATTGGTTCAATTTTCTCATTTTCAGTATTTTTTTGATTTGACTCCTCTTCTATTGACAATACTTTTGCTATTGGTTTTCCATACATATTTTCATTTGTTGAAATAAAATATATACTTATGGATGATATTATTGCTAATCCTATAAAAAGAGCTATTTTCCTAATATTATTTTTAGCTTTTAAAATTTCTTTAAATTTCATCATTAATTTTAACTCTCCTTTCTAATTTACAATAATAATCATACTCCTTAAGACAAATTTAGCCAATACATATAAAATAATAATGGAATTACTTAATGAATTCTAAAAGAAATGAAGAGGTATATTTCATTTCTAAAATATACCTCTTCATTTACTTTATTTATTATCTTTTTTACATAAAAATTTCTTATTTTTTATATGCATCCACAACATGGTTTTCTATATATTCTAACTCTTCCCTTGATAAATTTACTTTTTCTTTAAGAAAACTAACTGCTGTATTAGGCAAATATGTATCTTCCTCTATTCCATATTCTACTCCTTTATATAAAGCTACAAACATTTTTACTGAACCAGTACCTATCTCATTTGATAGATTTTCACCATAATAAGCCTCTAAGTCTTTACACTTAAATTCTTTAATATTATCAACATTTTTAATATCAAAAGCTTTTTGAAGATCCTCAACTGAAATTTCAAAGTTGTTGCTTATATCTAAAAAACTAAACGAACCTTTTATATCCGCTGGATTTTTCTGTCCTGATGAGTTACCATTTTGTATTGTCCTCACTGTTTTTGAGGATTCTGTTTTCCAAAGTCCTGCTAAATTGCTGCTGTATATTCCTCCAAAAAATATTAAAAATAGTACCATGGCTAAAGTTAATGTCTTAATTTTCATCTATTTCTCTCCCTTCGCGCTTAACATAAGGTTATCCCCTATTGGACATGATACTTCTGATGTACATTTTAAACATCTTATACATTGATGATTTGTCACTGCATCTTTATCAGATATTTCAATGTTCATAGGACAAGAATTGTTACATTTTTTGCAGCTTACACAAGTAATTTCATTTCTTCTAATTTTAAATATACTCATTAAATTTGTAACACCTAAAACAGCTCCAAATGGACATACATATTTACACCAAGGTCTTTCAACAAATAGTGATGCAATAATAATTATACTTAAAGATATTAATCCACCTATTGCAACTTCTGAAGTCCAAAAATTGAATAATGCATGATATGGATCTATATTGGCAAATAGTAATTTTCCTGAATTAGCTGTCATATATACAACCCAAACTAAAACTAAATATCTTAGGTATCTTAAATATTTATCAACCTTATATGATATAAATCTATTATATTTATTTTTAAATATCTTTCTTCCTATATTCCCAATAAACTCTTGAACTGTACCTAATGGACATATCCACCCACAAAATACTGGTCCAAATACTATCCCTAGAAATATTACTATCCCTAACATAACAAAAGATGATTCATGAATTTTTTGAACAAAAGTACCTTCTGTTATAAGTGAATACATTGAAACAACGCCACCAAAAGGACATACTGCATGTAATGATGCTGAACCTATAAATGGTATTGACAATCCTTTTTCTACTAATTGGTGATTGATTGAAATTAATAATACTAATACTAAAAAGAATAACTGTATACCTAATCTTATTGCCTTATTTTTCTTTATTGCCTTTTTGTTTAACATTCTCAATCCATCCCTTCATTTCTTTGATATGCTCAAATTATAACTTAAATAATAATTCAATTTGTGTCTTAATTATGTCTTACTATTTACTGAAATAATGTATTATCCATCAAGCAATTACAATATGATTAAATTAAAGAAAATTCACCCCACACTTTATGGAAAATGTGAGGTGAATAGAGTAATGATAACTCAACATATCAATTTAGTTATTTATTTTTCACACTATATTTTATTAATGATATTCCTTGAGTAGCTGTTCCCATAGGACAATATACACACCATGAGCGTGGTTTATATAAAAGCATAGTAATTATTCCTAATATAGTTGAAGTTAACATTACACTATAAAAACCAAAGGCAAATTGAGCAATCCAAGGCGAAACAAAACTAGTATCACCCCACTGCCAAGGCATTTTCCAGGTCCAAAGTAAAGTCACTACTTCCTTCATATTATTAGTCCCTGAAAAAACTAAATAAGTGCTGAAAATCATATTTATAAACATAATAAGAAAAAATACTAAAAATCCATATCTAAACCATTTACTTCTAAAAAACTTTGGCATTGGTTTATTTCTTGATAATTTAAATTCTTTTCCTAAAAGTTTAAAAAGTTGACCTCTTCCACAATAACTATTGCAATAAGTCTTCCCCCCACCAGAGATAGATATAATTAGTGGAATTGCAAAACAGATTAAACCAATCCATGCAAAAAGTATATTAA
The DNA here is from genome assembly GCF_031626875.1 of Clostridium sp. SHJSY1. NCBI lineage: Bacteria > Bacillati > Bacillota > Clostridia > Eubacteriales > Clostridiaceae > Clostridium > Clostridium sp. SHJSY1. The sequence goes on along the minus strand of NZ_JANDMF010000007.1, from coordinate 23,191 downwards.
ATACACCTAAAAACAAATATACTGTTGAAGCAATCCATAAATATTCATTCCATGATTTCTTTTTAGTTTTAGCCATATTATTTCACCTCTTCTTTAGCTATAATTTCTATAACCGAAGCTGGACATGCTCTTTCACATTTCCCACATCCAACACATCTAGTTTGATCAACTTCTGCAAATACACCTTGAACAACCTTTATAGCACTTATTGGGCATTCCTTTATACAGGTACCACAAGCAACACATTGATTTTTTAAAACTTGAGCTTTCTTTCTTATAACTTTCTTTTTCTCATTTTCCACAACAAGATTCTCCTTTATGATATTACTTAATTTTTTAATATCTTTTATCTAAACAATAAATTCATATTGCTTTTCTCGCATGATTATATTGTATTTAGTATGTCTATTATTTTCTGTAACTTTATCACTAAAATAAAAGCCCATGAAAATATAATATTTCCAAGGACTTAATATTAAAACTTTATTCACAGCATTCTTTCACATATGAAAAAAAGAGCTTTCGCCCTTCTTCCTCTAACTACATATATAGTAACTTCTAAAATAAATTAAACACATTTTTTATTCATTTCTTTTCTTGCTACATTAGTTAACTTAAGTTTTTTATAATCTATAGAAACAACATTATTTTTGTACTTACTTACATCTTGGTCATTTGTTACTGCCCAATCTCTTCCTGTAATATATCTTTTAGATACAAGTCTTTTCAAATAATGTGCTATTTCATTTACTGCAAACTCTTCCTCTATATCACAATTATACTTCACTTTATCATTTCCATTAATTCTTTCATTTACATACTCAAGAACATAAAATTCTTTTTCTCCCATTGTTTTCACCACTTTCTTATTTTCTATATTATACACAATTTTTGTAGTATTTGCATTTATGATTTTAAAACCAATTTTACTACATTTTTCTTATAAAAAGTGTTTTTTCCTTATTTATTTGTAAACTTTTAAATACAGCATTAATTTAAAATAAATCAGTCTAATAAGTCTATAATTTCTTTATAATCAAGACTAATTATCTATAAATATACTATAAATATTTCTTTTTTCATAAGTTATTATCTCATCTTTATACTCCTTATCTTTATTAAAATTATAAATAACTAGATACCCAACATCTAAATCTTGAATATCTAAATACTCTTTAAATTATTTTAATCCTTTTTTATGATATTCACCGCCTCTCCATATTTTAAATTCTATTATATATTTATTTGAAAAATAATGAATATTTTCTCCATAATCTACTTTCCTATTTATCATTATATCATAGGTTATTATTTCTTAACCAATAAGTGCATTTTTAGTGTAAAAAAAATCAGATGGATTTTTATTTCCATCTGAAAAATTATACTTTATTTTGTTAATATAAAACTATTTTAGTTAAAAGTGAAGTGTACGAGATTTCGTTAAAAATTGGCTAGTCTCAATTTTAGACTTACTTAACCTTTTTTCATAATCATTTTCATCATTACATAAGAAGAATCCTAACAATACTAGAAAAATTATTATATAAATCATAATCTCACCTCATTATCATTGTAATCCTTTACCTTCCCTGTTTCAAATGTCTTCATTATTATATTGATAAGTTAATATGAGCATAAATAAACAATATTCAATAAAACTAATATAAAAAAACTCATCTTAAATATATTGAGTATTTTAAATAATAAAGTATGAAATTTATAAGAAATCACTAAAATTATATTGCCTTATTTTTCATAAAATCCCAACTTGTTAAATCTATACCATTCATCGATTTTTTCTATAGACTTAAAATTCAAACACAACATGATCTCCCTAGCAAATTCTAATGAAGCTGTACCATTTGCAGTTATTATACCTAAATCACAAACTACTTGTTTTTCAATAAAATTCCTATCTCCCTTGTAATGTGGTGCTTGTGATTTCATATATGCCAATGTATTTCCTGTATGTTTGATTTTATCTAAATGCCCCTTTTCTGCCAAAAAATTAACTCCATTACATATTGCTGCAATTGGAATATGATTACTTATGGCATGCTCTACAACAAGTTCAATATCATTATTTTTCTGTTTCATCCAAGCATCACCACCAATCAAAAGTAACATCTCGAAATTTTGAGGATAATCATTTACATCATAATCAGGAAGAATTCTAAAACCTCCCATAGAAATTTTAGTCTCCTTGTCTAGACTTAAAGTTTTTACAACATAATCTGTTTCTGCTCCATTGAGTTCTGAACAAATATAGGCACTTTCCCAATCTGCATATCCATCAAAAATAAATACAAGTACTTCTTTTTTCATTGTAACACGTCCTTTCTTAATTATTGTACAAGGATAAATAAGACACCTATATGTCATATTTGTAAATATAAACAACTAAAAATAGCAGCTAACCATATTGGATTAGCTGCTTCTATAAAAATTTTAACATATATGATAAGTAATGCGGAAAAATATGCTCTTAAACCATCTGACATAATCGTTGAATCAAATATTCATAATAATGATGTTATAATCTCTATATCTAACAAAAGTGAACATTTATCTCAAGATAAATTAGATAAAATGTTTGAAAAGTTTTATAGAGTTGACATCTCAAGATCAAGTACTGTTGAAGGTTCAGGATTAGGCCTTGCAATTTGTAAAAAAATAGTTGAACTTCACCATGGACAGATTTGGGCTGAATGTCATGCTGATATTATAACTATACATATTAAATTGCCTATTAAAAAAATTTTACTATAGTTTAATTTTTTTTAATATTAGGAAATGAATTCTTTTTGCATACTATATAGATAAGAAGTTAAAAAAGTATCAATTTAATTAATTTGTAATATTATAGTATTAAACAATAAACGGGAGGATTAAATTGCAAAAAGAAAAACTAAAAACTCTTGCAGTAGTATTGGTGGGTTCCTTTATGACTACTTTAGATATAAATATAGTCAATGTAGCCCTCCCCCAAATGGCATCATCACTTGCAGTAGATTTAGATAGTATACAGTGGGTTGTTACAAGTTATCTTTTAATTATTTCAACTTTTGTACTTATGTTTGGCAGGCTAGCTGATATGAAAGGCAAAAAGAACATATATCAAAATGGTTTCTTAATATTCTCACTAGGTTCACTACTGTGTGCTTGCTCTAAAACAATATATTTCTTGATTATTGCAAGAATTGTACAAGGCTTAGGAGCTTCTATGATGATGTCATGTAATTTTGGCATTATTACAATGGTTTTCCCATTAGAAGAAAGAGGAAGAGCTACAGGCACACTAGGAACTGTAGTTGCATTGGGCACTATGGTTGGACCACCGTTAGGTGGATTTATAGTAGGAAGCTTTAGTTGGCAAATAATATTTTTAATAAATATTCCAATAGGTATTTTAGCATATTTAGCTGGTGTTAAATATCTTCCTAAAGAGAAATTGTCTAAAGGTAATCAAACTTTTGATATTAAAGGTACTATAACTTTTGCAATAGCTGTAGCAGCATTTTTTATTTCTCTTTTAAATGGTGAATCTCTTGGATGGAGCAGTATACCAATTATTCTTGGATTTTTTATATGCTCTATAAGTTTTATAGCCTTTTGTTATATTGAAACAAAAGCTCCTGTTCCAATGCTAGATTTTATACTTTTTAAAAACAAAATTTTTTCAGCTGGGATATTTTGTGCTTTTATATCCTATTGTGTTATATATTTTACAAATATAATACAACCATTTTACTTGCAACATGTATTGAGTTTTTCACCACAGAAAGCTGGTTTTATAATGATGGTTTATCCTGTTACAGCAGCTATCATGGCCCCACTTAGTGGAATATTATGTGATAAGATAGGCTATAAAATCCCAACTTTTATTGGAATTTTCTTTACATGCTTAGGAATATTTATAATGTCTTTTTTAGGATTGACTTCATCTAATTTATTTATAATTATCAGCATGACTATACTTGGATGTGGTTATGGGTTATTTCAATCACCTAATAATGCAGGTGTTATGTCATCTGCTCCAAAAGACAAACTTGGGATATCAGGAAGTATGAATTCTTTAATAAGAAATTTAGGTATGACTAGTGGTATTTCTATTTCAATATCCATTTTTTATAGCCATATGAGTTCAAAATTGGGAACCCATGTTTCTGCACTTTCTTCTGGAAGTCCTGATATTTTTATAAGTTCCATGAATTTCACATATAAGATTGGTGCAATAATAGCAATATTGGGAGTAATTGTTTCACTTTTTAGACTTTTGGATAAAAAATACACAATTTATAAGATTAAATGATAAATAGAGATTAAAATTTTAGTCTCTACAATGCTGTTTCAAAACTAATATAGTTAGTTTTGAAACAGCCTATCTTTTTATAAATAAATCCCCTTATATAAATTACATAATAATTATTTAGGAATATAATCCTCTGTTAAAGCATATTTAGAAAATATCTCATATATAGTTCCATCACTCTTCATCTCTTGCAACTTTTCATTTATTGCATTTAACAATGTAACATCTTCTTTCTTTAAAGGATATGCTGAATAAGAAGATATTTCTGGTTTATATTGGTTTGGTGATAATAATTTAAAATTTGATTTAGTTTTAGACAAAAGAGTACTTTTTGCTATTAAAGATTCTGTCATTATAGCATCTATAGTTTTATTTTCTAATGCTAATATTAAAGAGTTGTTATCATAAAAAGCCATAAAATCTTTAATAGCTCCTTTATTCTTCCAATCTTTAACTATCTCTTCATAAGTTGTGCCTCCAAGTATACCAATAGTTTTACCCTTTAAGTCTTCTTTACTATTAATATTAGAATTCTTTAAGGTCAACATAACATCACTTTGAGTGTACATTGGAATTGTAAAAGCTAATAATTTTTTACGTTCATCTGTTATACTAATTTCTTGGGCTACTAAATCAATATTTGGGTCATTAATAAACTCTTGCAATGCATTAGAAAGTGAAATGTATTTTACATTCACTTTTTTAACTCCTAGACGTTTAGCTACCTCTTTTATAATTTCTGCATCAAAGCCACTGAACTCACCTGTTTGAGAATCTCTATAAGAATATGGTACTATATTAAATGATAATACAGTTAATTCGCCTTTCTCTTTTATCTTTTGCAACCTATCTACTGTTTGCATTGATATACTATTTTCATTTGGTAAATCCATTGCAAAACATGACATATTAACAGTCAAGTTTAATATAACAGTTAAAAACATTAGACATTTGAAAAATTTTTTCACTTAAACTCCTCCTTTTAATGTACTTTAATCTATAAATTATCCATACATTTCTTTAATAATATAATAAACAAATCATATATTTCTATGTTTCCTCTTGCTTCATCTGAATATTCTTTTAAAATGTATTTTTATAAAAGAACTTAGTTATAAACAAACATCCCTAGTCACGTTAATGGTAACTAGGGATGTTTGTTTATTCTGTATATGTTAGCATTTTTATGCTTATATTTAATATTAAATTATCTCTTGTTATCTATATCATCTAATAAATAATCCATTTGCTCCAAGAAATTTGCAATATCTTCAAAAATTATACCTTTATTAGTCATTTGGCTATTTAAATTTTCAATATACTCTGTAACTACATTATAATATTGGTGAGAGTCTCTTATATTTTCTCTTATATTTTTTACTTCTGTATTAGATTCTTTCAATATGATTGAAATCATTTCATTAATATTATTAACACCATGAACATTTTCTTTTATATTTGAAAAAACTTCTTCAGTATCATTTGCTAGTTCATAACTTTTATTTATAGCTTTTTTAAAGTTTTTAAGGAAAATATTTAGTTGATTTGTGTCCTTCTCTATATCTTCCACACTAACAGTTGCAACTTCTCCTAACTTCTTAATTTCTTCAGTTAATTCTACTATCTCTTTAATAGCATCTGTAACTTCTTTTTTTTCTTCTCCATCTTTTCCCGCTTCTGTAGATAATTTTAATGCCAGTAAATTGCTTTTATCAGCAATGTTCATAATTTTAGTTGTATAATCCTTTATTTCAATATGAGGTTTCTCAAAACTTTCAAGAATGCTTCCAATAACTTCAAAACTCTCTTCTACTAATTTTGAACTATCTCTCAAATTTAAAACTTTATTATGTGAATCTTGTACAGATTTTAATATATTCATAATTTTATTGTTAAATTCATATGAAAAATTTTCTATTTCATTAAATTGTCCAGTAAAATTTGTTATTGATCTACTTATTTCATCTGCCTTATCTCTTACTTCTACAAATGATTCTTCAATTCCTTTTATTCTTTCTGCTGTGCCAGTTTCTTCATCAACTAGATCATTTGTTCTATTTTTTAAATATCCTACAGAATATGCAAGAGGATATACTTCTTCACTTAAGTCTCCTTGTTTTACTTTTACTTCTTTACTTACTATATTATTTTCTTCACCTATTTTACGTTTAAAAAAATTCATTTTATCAAATAAGCCCACTATATGTCACCTCCATTATTCAAAAACAGCACATACCATTGTTTGATTTACATGCTGATTAATATATTGTTCACCTTCACTTACAATTCCTACATGTCGCCCTACTGAGCTCATTAAATCCACATATTCTTCAGTAAATTTTATATTTTCAAATAATGAAAATCTATATATACAGTTTATTGAAAATACACCTGATATCTTAGGAAAATCTCTTCTAATATTTCTTAATGTATCATAAACTACATCTCTATAATCTCTTAATTCTAGTATATTCAAAACATCATTTTGATTAATTCTTTTATAACAACTTAAAGCCCCTTTTTCATCTACTGACTTAATTGCTGCTAAAAATTCTTCTTTTCCTATTACTCTTGCCAATGGATTTGCAAGAGCTCCATTTGATACCCCCTGTACTAATACCCTACTATTACCTCTATAACTCCACTGATTTTCAATAACGCAATCAGTTATTTCATCCTTTGATATTCCCAAAGCTTCACAATAAACCTCTGCTGCATTTCTTCCATTTAATTCTATTATCTTTCTATTTTCCACATCAACCTTAGTTGCTATATAATTTTTACTTTTTTCTTTATAAATATTTTCACTATAAACTTTTACTTTGCCCTCTGTGTTTTTTATCAAAGCATATACACAAGCATCAGTGTATAACTTTCCATTTAATGATACATATTTACCACCATCTCTATCTACACCTTGTGCAGTTCCTCCAATCAATGGTATATTCTTCATGTTTATAGCTGAAGAAATTGTAGAGACTATCTTTTCTTCTCCACTTGTGCAAAATTCTAAACAAATTGTATTATCTTCACCTGGATTAATTCTTTGGATCCTATTTTGTAATGTCTTAATGTATTTTACTGGCGCTGTTTTAGCATTTTCTAAAACACCAACTCCTATTTCTACTCCACCAGTTATAGCCCATATTACGACATTATCTCTTACTACACTTCTATTTGCAAAACTATATCCTGTTGTTCCAATAACAATTGTGTTTGGATACTTTTGATTAATTAATGAAACAACTTCTTTAAATTTACTTGCCTTTGAAAAGATAAATATTGCTTTTGGATTGCTAAGTCCATTAGTAGCTTCTTGTACTGCTGTTTGTATATCATGGCTTTCACCTATTCCAATGTAATCTTTCATGTAAACTTCACTCCTTTTATGGATAATTCACTATTTCTCTTCTTCTTTCTATCTTTTATTATTTTCCACTTTATATATTATTTTTATCCTATATTTTTTATAGCTATTGAAATCTAATTCGAGATAGTGTTAGAATTAATTACATAGAATTATTCCAACCTTTTTTATTAAGTTAAACTTGAAATTTGATAAATTTATATTATATAAAGGATATATTAATCCATTGAAAAAATTTAAAAGAATATATTGAAACAACTGATAGGTTTATCTGTAGACTTTAAACTTCATATTTTAATAAGGTTCCCCTATCTAGGTATTTTGATTATCTTTTTATACTACAGTTATGGCTTGTTTTTCTTTATTGTAGTATAAATAATATAATTAAATATTTTACCAGTAACCCCATTTCCCCACTCAATTTAGTATATTTAGTTTTTAAGAGCAATATATTGAATATATTTTATCAAAATTTGTCGACTTTGTACATGTGTTATTTCTATACAATTTATGTAAAATAAAGATTTTATACATATATGTTGAAATTCAAAGATTTGATTTTAGTATTGCTTGAGAAGTGATTCGTGTTAATACAACTTATTTTAGTAAAATTAATTATAAAGAAACCCTAAATAAAATCATTTTATATTTATGATTTTTAAAAGGCTATATTTCAACATAATATTGAAATATAGCCTTTAATTAAATTATTTTAATGTATTATTCTTCTTGCTTTCCACACTGTTCCTAGTTTTGCTATTTTAACTACATCACCTGTATGTGGTGCATGTATTACTTGTCCATTACCAATATATATTTGAACATGTCCACTATGTGGGAATACTAAATCTCCTGGTTGAAGATCTTTTTTACTTACTGCTATACCTTGATTAACTTGTGTTGACGTTGTTCTTGTTATGTTAATTCCTAAAGCCTTCTTATAAACATATGATGTCAATCCTGAGCAATCAAAAGCATTAGGTCCACTAGCCCCATATTTATAAGGCTTACCTAAGTATTTTTTAGCTTCTTTTACAACAGCCTGTCTTTTTTCCGATAATGTAAGTGATTTTGAAGAACCTTTACTTAACGTTTCAAAATTACTACTTTGCAAATCTTTATTGGTATATTGAGCAACAGTTTCAACTGTAGATAATGCTTGTGCTTTGCTTTCTGTAGCAGCACTAGCTTGAGTAAATGGTATAGCTTGTACAATTAATAATGCACATAAAACAACAGTAATATTTCTTTTTTTCATAAAATCAACTCCATTCTTTTTGTATACGTTTATTTTATCACTTTTTCATAAAAATGTAAAATAATCTACAAAAATACTTTAATTGATTTATTTTCATAAAGTTTTTTATAAGATATATTCAAAATAATACCATTATAACTTTATTTTTAACATAGTATATATTTCAACATAATTCATTTATTAAGTATACTCTTCTTAGTAATTTTTATTTTGTTTTATTATCTAGCTTTTCTTCTCTTAATAGTGAGAAAATATTTAAACATAGATGGAGCATAAATTCAAATATGATTTTTTCATTATATTGTATCCATTCATCTATTATTTTTGTTTCATTAACCCATCCATTTGGGTATTTTTTATTTATATAATTACTATAATCATGTACTCCTAATGAATACCATTTTGAAAGTTCACTATATGTAGATTTTTTTAAGTAATCATCAGTTTTTTGTATTGTATCATAATCTGAATTTCCATAAAAGTTAGTATAATAAGTTGAAACTCCCTCATGATATGACTGAAACTGCCATGAGTATATCTGAATATAAACAGATATACATTGATTTTGAATTTCTTCAAGATGTTCACAAAAGAATTCATATAAATCAAAAAGTATATCATTGTCCTCTACATCAATACTAGTTGTATAAGAATTTAATACTATTCCTAAAACTTTAACTTCTTCTATCCTTTTGTGAAATTCTTGTAATTCTTTTTTAATTTCATTTTTCACAATTTATAACTCCTTCTATCAATCAAAAAATTACTTTTTAAGTTTCCATAAACATATATATTCCAAGAATACGCTGATTATCTTTATATGTAAGCAATTAAAATCTTTAGACGCTTCCACTAAATTCATATATTTGTTTGTCTATTTATTAATTAAAAAAAATTCCCATAATACATAAAACCATACCCACTAACTTCTTTATTGTGATTCCCTCTTTAAACACTATTGCACCAACAATTAAAAGAATGATTGCTATACTCATATTTGCCATCAATGAGCCTTTACTGAGTTCCCATCCACTGCGATACATAAAAATATAACCACCTTCAATCCCAACTACAACTAGTCCTAACAGAATATTTGATATACTGACTTTTGTAAGCTCCATAACAAAATAATTTTTTGAAGTAATTAGAAATGTAACAACACTTATTAAACAAGCAACTCCATAGGTTACAAACAAACCAATAAATATGTTTGTGTTACTTTCAATATTTTTACTGATTAAATGATAGAATAAATTACATATAACTACTATCAAAAGAGGCATTAAATAATTTATATTCATTTATCTATGCCTCCTAAATCTTTTTTCATCCAAATATGTGGACATTCCTCTTCAAAATGTACTTCTCCTTGCTTTTTATACCCTTGCTTTTCATAAAACGCTATAGCTTGTAACTGTCCTGATAGCATTACACTTTTCCCAGCATCTTGCTTGATAATATCCTCTGCTACATCAAGAGTTCTTTCTCCAATACCTTTTCCTCTCCATTCCTTTACAACAGCAACTCTTCCTATAACAAATGATTGTTTTGTGCTATTAAAGTAAATTCTACATGTTGAGATTGGTACTTCCATTTCATATATAACTATATGCTTAGCAGCACCATCAATTTCATCAAATTCTTCAATAAATCCTTGTTCTTTTACAAATACCTCACTTCTTATTATTCTAGCTTCTTCTGGTAAGTAATCAAAGTATTTGACTTTCATTTTTTAACCTCCTTCAAAACAAAAGACATCCAGAAGCTAACCTTATAGTGTGAAAACACACCGTACCTACGGTTGGCTTTTGGATGCCTCATAATGCAATCATCCGGTGATGAAAGCACAAGCTTTTATTTATTTTTTACATAAATTATATCTAACAAGTTATTATAAGTCAATGAAAGTTATAAATAAACTACAGAATTATAGTTACTTCATCACCTTGCCGTGATTTTACTTCCACCATTTTCAATCCTTTGTAGCCTTTCAAATGTTTCAAGCTCTTTGCAAGTTCATCGAAATCTATACAATCCAATATTTCTTTTGTCTGATTATCAATATGCTTATCTATCCTCTTACATATAAAATTAGCTATTTTGCAGGCAGCACCTGCAATGCTTAAGGGCACAGGAATAAAAATTTTTTTTCCTGTTTCTTCTCTTATATAAATTCTCATAATAATATTCCCCTTCAGTGATGCTACTCAACTACAATTTCCACATTGTCTCCCTTTTCACTCTTCACATCTACAATCTTTCCATCTAATCCCTCAGATACAGCTTGAAGAATAGCTTGTATATCTATATCCTCAATGCCTTCGACTCCTTCTATCTTAGGTATTCTCTTAATGGCATTTCCTAAAGTTTTTATAAACTTTACAGGTATATTTATATTTACATTATCTCCAGTTGATGAGTTAACCTTAATTTTAAGCATTTTATCTACATTATTCTCAGCAATTGAAACAACTTTTTTTGTTTCATTTAAAGCTTCTATTAATTCACCAGCTTTTTGTGAATCTATTTTTCCCTCTTCCAACATTTTCAATACTTTCATAACCTCTTCATTCATTTAATACACTCCTTTAAATACTATTTTCTTAATAAATCTAATGCTTGCTCAGCTGTAATTTCTCCCTTTTCAAGCTTATCAATTACTTCAGCTCTGTTATCTTCTTTTTTAGTCATTTGTGTATATCCTAAGGATACAATTAAATCCTCTAGTTTACCTCGAACTGTAGGGTATGATATTCCTAGTTCCTTTTCTACATCTTTAATATTACCTCTGCATTTTATAAAGACCTCAACAAAATTTAGCTGTTCCATGGTTAAATAAGAGAACTTAGACAATTCGAAGTCATTTTCAATAACAGTGTTGCACTTTTTACATTTTAGTTTTGTAACATTAAGTTTGGAAGAACATACAGGGCACTGAGTTATTATTTTATATGTCATACTAATCACCCTCCATAATTTCATTATACTACCATAATTAAAAAAATCAATATTAATATTAAATATTTTTATACTTTTTCATTAATATATTAAATATATTAATTTGAAAATTAAATATTTGAATCAGAAAGTTCTATTTAATATAAAAAGAGAAAATTATGCCTAGTTAGCATTATCTTCTCTTTTCTTTAACAAACAGTCACCTTTTTAATTTTAGTTTTCTATATAACTTCAAGAAATCAAACTTTAGGAAATGAAACAGTAATTAAGAATCTCCCATTATTATAAAAAGCCTTTATCTTTCCATTCAGCTGTTTAGTAATTTCCTTAGCTATTGCCAGTCCTAATCCTGTAGTCTTTTTATTTCTAGATTGATCCTTTGTATAAAAACGTTCAAAAATATTATCTAAATCATCTCTAGTCATAGGTTCACTTACATTAGAAAAAGTGAATATGTACCCATTTGATTCCTTGATTCCAAAGCAATATTCCCCTTTACCATGTATGATTGCATTAAATATAATATTTGAAAATATTCTTTTCATCCCTTGTTCATCTCCTTGTATTATGCAAGGTTCTTCTGGCAAACGAACAGTTGGTTCCTCAATGTCATTAAGTTAATGACATTGAGCTATTGCCCTCTTTAACTACTCTTCATTCCAAAACTTTTCAGTTTCTTTTAAAATATCAGAAGTTTCTGTAATAGTTGCTTCAAATATTGTTTTGCCAGTTTTCTCAAGGTAATGTTTTATTAAATGATATCCACATGCATATCCTGCACAATAAGGCATGCCCACAGATTCTACTCCACGCATTGCAATAATTTCATCCCCATAAAGAAATGCTGAAATTTTGTTAAAATCATTACAGTTTAAATTTTCTTTAATTGCAGGTTTTATAACTGTATTTAAGGCTTCTGTTGTTGTATTTTTAACCCAAAATCCAACCTTATCTTCCCCAAACACAAGTGTAGCAAAATTTTCTGCTAACCCTTCGCTAACAATCATATCTCCTAAGGTTATTTCATTGCTCCATTTCATAAATTGCCATCTTACATTGTGATTAGCTTCATGAGCTAATGCAACTGGTAGCATTTTAAGTGATTTCTCATTTGGAATTATAGTTCCAATAATATATCCTGGAATTCCACCATCACCACAATAATCTCCTGTCATCTTTGACATTGGATTTAATGGATCATTTAGCAAAATAGTAAAAATATATTCTTGTATAGGAAGTAAAATACCATCCTCTTCAAATCCATTGAGTGTTTTTCTAATACTTTCTTCACATTCATCCCATAACTTTTCATCACTTATTTTTTCAACATCCTCAGTTCGTTCCTTATCTATTTGTCTAGGTAAAAAGCCACCTGCCATAGTGCTTGCTGTAATAACATCATATCCACCTTCATCCTTAGCTTTAAGTGGAGTTTGAGTGCATGACCACTTAAATTCAAATGGTTTCATAAGCTCATATCTGTAGATATCATCACGCTCATTTATTTTTGCTAGAACCATTTTTCTATAGATTTTATCTGATCTGATTGCTGTAATTTTCATTTTATCTCTCCTTTTCTCCGCTGGTATATTTATACAATACACTTTTACTCAGGGTTAAGGTCAATAGGTTTTAGTGAGATAATTAAGTTAATACATAAGAATTGATGTACTATTTCCACTTGGTAAATATCCAAATTATGTTATTATATAGATAGAGAAGTTTTTTTGAGCTAGTCAGTGTATATATAACAATAAACCTCATTAGTACATCACAATTAGTTTATAGAATAAGGAGAATGCTTTTATGATTAATAGTTTAGATTTTTTACAAAGAGTTACAATAGAACGTCCAGTGGGTACTGAAAAAAATGATATTCTTCTAAAATATATGGAAGAGCTATTTATAAATGAAGGATATAGTGTTACTTCTTTACCATTTGATTGTATTGTTTGGGAATATGGAGAATCTATTTTAACAATTGGTGCAATTAAACTAAGTATTTCTGCTAGTCCATTTTCACAATACTTTAATGGAACTGGAAAAGTACTTTTTATAAATTCCATAGAAGAACTAAAAGAAAAACAATTAAAAGATAAAATCTTAATTATTTATGGTAGTTTAGCTCAAGGTGCTTTGCAACCAAAAGATTTTCCTTTTTATTATCCAAATGAGCACAAGGAAATTATTTCTATATTAGAAATCCAAAACCCTAAAGCTATAATTTCTTTAACCGGAAAAAGTCAATTTAACGGAATGAATCCATTTCCAATGTTTGAAGATGGGAATTTCTTAATTCCTACTGCTTATGCAAGCCACAACTTATTACCTGAAATTTTAGAACTTATTAAGAACAAATCAGATATACAATTAGAAATCAAATCTAAAAATAAACCTAGTAAAAGTAAACAACTAGTTGCTTCTAAAAAAGTTAAAAAAAGTCTTGGAAAAATTATAATATGTGCACATATGGACAGTAAATACAACACTAAAGGAGCCCTTGACAATGCTACTGGTGTTGCTGTTTTGATGAAGTTAATGGAAAGTTTAAAATCTATAGAAACAAAATTTGATATAGATTTTGTCCCATTCAATAGTGAAGAATATTTTGGTGTTAATGGACAACTGAAATATTTTGACTATATCATTGAAGAAAAATCTAAAATTAAATTAGTAATAAATATAGATTCACCTTGTCACCAAAATTCAAAAACAGCAATTTCATATTATAACCTTGAAAATAACATAGTCACTCAACTAGATAATATAATTCAAAATAATAAACATATAGTAAAAGGTGATAAATGGTTTGCTGGTGACCATTGTACATTTGCCTTTAATGAAATTCCTTGTTTAGCTGTTACATCATCTGACTTTTATGATGGTGCTCTCGATTATACACATACATCATTAGACACATTAGACACTATTGATTCTGAATTAATATTACCTACTGTATTATTTTTATTAGAAATTATTAAAAATCTTAATTGTTAGAAATCATTATTTATTCTTGGCCTTATCATATATGTCCCTGTTAACCTTTCTTTATAAATTCCCATAATGGAAGTAAAAGATTTTAATTTTTCTTATATTAATCTTGCTTAGCTTTTTTATATGCTTCAATAAATCTTCTAGCTTCATTTTCAACTGCATCATAATCCCCAGTTGATGCTCCTTTTGTTAGATTGCTACCAGTTCCAATAGCAACAGCACCTGCTTCTATCCACTCATGTAAGTTTTCAACTGAAACTCCACCTGTTGGCATAAAATCTCCTTGTGGAAGTGGCCCTTTAAATGATTTAATTACAGATGGTCCATACAAATTACCTGGGAATATTTTGATTATATCAACCCCATATTCTAAAGCAGTTATTGCATCTTTAACAGTCATAATTCCTGGCATAACTAAAACTTTATATCTATTGCAAAGTTTTAATGTATATACATCTAAACTTGGACTTACAATAAATTGTGCTCCAGAAAGTATACATGCTCTAGCTGTTTCAGAATCTAAAACAGTTCCTGCTCCAACGATTACATCTGTACCTCTATATTTTTCAATGGCTTCTTTTAGCATTTCTAATGGTTCTGGAACTGTCATTGTAAGTTCCATAATTTTTATCCCACCCTTTACTGAAGCATCTACTATTCTATTTGCTTGTTCCTTTGAATCACCTCTAATTACTGCAATAACTCCAGCATCTAATATACTCTTTAATATTTCATTTTTTTTCATTTTGACACCTCATAATAATTTAATATTTTAATTAAGTTTTTCATGATACCTATACTCTCTAGGTTTTATGTATCCTCATAAATATTCACTCTTAACTAAAATTTGCTATACAATTATGGTATTATAGTGTAATCTATATATCAACGAAAAAAATAACATTCTGTACTAGTACAACTTTAAAGGAGCTTTATAAAATGCTAAAGTATGAAGAAATTATTGAATACATAAGAAATGATATAAAACATCAAAAACTTAACCATCCTCAAAAGTTGCCTTCTATAAGATCTCTAAAAGAACTGTTTCACTGCAGCACAGGTACAGTTTTAAAAGCTTATGAAAAACTTGAGCATGATCATATTATCTATCCAGTACCTAAAAGTGGATATTATTTAGTCAATGATTTTCATAATGAAATTTCTTCTAAACAATCTCTAATAGATTTTTCAGCTGTAAATTTGAATTCTGAAACTTTTCCATATGAAAATTTTCAACATTGCTTAAACAAATCCATAGAATTATATAAAGAAAAACTTTTTACTTATTCTGATCCTAGAGGATTAAATTCTTTAATTAATGTATTGGTAAAACACATTCAAAATTATCAAATATTTACCAAACCTAATAACATAATCATCACCTCAAGTTCTCAACAGGCTTTAAACATTTTATCTGTTATGCCTTTTCCAAATGGTAAAACCAACATTCTTGTCGAGCAACCTACATACTATGGAATGATAAAATTTTTAGAACTTAACAATATTCCAACACTTGGTGTAAACAGAGGTTTTAATGGAATAGATTTAGATGAATTAGAGAAGTTATTTAAATATGGTAATATTAAATTTTTCTATAGTATACCTAGATTTCACAATCCAACTGGAACTTCATATAACAGATTTGAAAAGCAAGAAATTATTAGACTAGCGGAAAAATACGATGTGTATATAGTCGAAGATGACATTGCTGCTGATTTAGATATAAATAAAAAAAATGATCCTATGATTTCTTATGATACATTATCTAGAGTGATTTATTTAAAAAGTTATTCAAAAGTATTAATGCCTGGCTTAAGAGTTGCTGCACTTATATTACCTGACCTCTTAATTAATATTTTTTTAGAATACAAAAGATGGTCTGATATTACCAGTCCAATTTTGTCACAGGGAGCTTTAGAAATATATATAAAGAATGGTATGTTTGATTCCCACATGAAACAATTAGTTAATTTATACAGCAATCGTATGAATTGCTTAAAAAAGTCCTTATCAGAATATAGACACAGAAATATACTATATAACATTCCTAACTCTGGATATTTTGGCTGCATTTATACATATAATCCTTTAAATTATGATAAAATACTGACTTCACTATATCATAAAAACATTAAGCTATTTGATACTCGTGAATGTTTTCTTAAAGAATATAGATGTAATAATTACTTTAGAGTTACTATTAGTGAAACAAATGAAAAACAAATATCAAAAAATATCCCAATAATACTTGATTCTATTGAAACAAACTCGCACTAGATTACTTTGTATAAATAATAAAATTATAAAAAAGATAATCATTTTTTCATCTATTATAATCTTTTTTTAATAATATTGTCACAGTATTGGCATAAACTTCCTTTATATTAGATATAGATTATATTGTAAATAATAGAAATCGAGGTATATTTATGCAAGTTAATTTAATCAAAATAGGTCATGGAAATTTAATTGCTTCAAATAGGATTGTAGATATATTAAAACCTGAATCACTGAAAGGAAAAAAAGTAATTCAACAAGCCAAAATTCTAGGCAGGCTGATAAATGCTAATTATGGAAGGAAAACAAAGTCTATAATAATTACAGATAATGATTATGTAATCTTATGTAGCATTAATCTAAAAAACATTAGAAGATAGTAAGTAAAATTAACTTCTACTCACTATCTTCAAGGTTAACTGATTTATTAATTATTTGATATGAACATAGTATACTACACATCTATCCCTTTATGCCAGTTATATTATTCCAATATCTATTTTTATTTTATTTAATTTCTCATCTGTTTTATTCATTTCCTCTTCACTTACATTAAAAAATGGCAAATGAGATAATTCTCTAATAGACATAGATCCAACATTTTTAATCATGTCTTCTGGTAATTCTAAAGCTGATTTTAATTCTTCAGAAAATACTTGTTTAACTTCCTGGTTTTCTAACAATTCTGATAAACTCATATTTATATTGTAATATTTAATATAAGATTCTGTAGGTATATACTTAAATACATAGGTTCCACTTACTAAATTAATTGATTCATCACTATTAACTTTTAATTTACTTTCCTTTAATAGTTCTCCATTTACATATAATTTATCTAATCTTACATGTGGCAATATTAATGTTGCTGATGCATTAAATGGTATAATAAATTTAAATTCTAAACTTCCATCCTCTTCTATATTCCATCCACTTTCATATAAACCTACTGGGGAATTAAAACTTGATTTTGCATATTTAAAACGATAATCTGGCATTGGTGTAAGTTTAACATGCCTAAATCCTGGAGCGTCTTCAACTGGATTTATTCCACACATAATTCTATACATCCACTCTGCAATTGAACCATATGCATAATGATTTAATGAATTCATATCTGTTCCACTTATTTTTCCATCAGGAAGTACGGAATCCCAACGCTCCCAAATAGTTGTTGCCCCCATGGTAACTGGATACAACCAACTTGGATAATCCTTATTCAATAGTAGTTTATAAGCCATTTCATTATACCCATTTTCTGATAAAACCCTGCATATATATGGACTTCCTACAAAACCTGTTTTTAAGTATCCTTTATCCTTTGATATTCTATCAAACAAATCTTTAGCTACCCTTTCTTTATGTTCTTCAGGTGCTAACCCCATAAATAGTGCAACTATATATGCTGTTTGATTTTTTAAGGCTAAACGTCCATTTTTAGTAAAATACTCATCTATTATAGCTTCTCTTATTTCCCTTGATAAAGTTTCATATTCTTTTGATATGTCTTCTTTTCCTATAACTTTAGCTGCTTTGGCCACTAACATAGAGGAATAACAATAATATGCTGATGCTATATAACTTTCTTCTGTCCCACCAGTTGGCATACTTGGATTTTCTCCATCTAAAGCTAGCCAATCTCCAAAGTGGAAACCTGTAGTCCATAATCTCCTTGAGCCACTTTTTTCAACAGCTCTTCTAATATAATCAACCCAAGATTTCATACTATCAAATTGATTTTCTAAAATTCTTTTATCCCCATGATATAGATACATTGTCCATGGAATAATGGTAGCTGCATCTCCCCATGCACTAGACCCTCCACTTGTCATGTTAATTGATGGTACTACCATTGGAACCATTCCATTAAATGACTTTTGTTCAGCATAAAGGTCAAATCCATATTTACTAAAGAATGCATATGTGTCCATATTGAATGCTGCTGTCCCTGAGAAAACTTGTGCATCTCCTGTCCATCCCATTCTTTCATCTCTTTGTGGGCAATCTGTAGGAACATCTAAGAAATTCCCTTTTTGTCCCCATAAAGCATTTAAAAACAACTTATTAACTAATTGATTACTAGTTTCTATATGCCCTGTTGTTTCCATATCAGAATATAAAACACAACCTGTAAAATCTTCTACCTTAACTTCACCTATCCATCCAGTTATTTTTACATATCTAAATCCATAGAAAGTAAAATAAGGTCTAACTTCTTTTTCTAAGCCATCTGATATATATTCAAACTTCGCTTTGGCAGTACGTAAATTATCTTTGTAGAAATTACCCTCTTGAAGTAATTCCCCATATTCAAGTATAATTTTCGTCCCTTTAGGAGCACTAGTTTTAAATTTTATCCATCCCACCATATTTTGTCCCATATCTAATACAGTTTCTCCAAGAGGTGTTTTTATAATTTCAATTGGTTTAATTTCTTCCTTAATAACAACTGGCAAGCTTAATCTTTCTTTTAGTCTTCCATAGCCTAACTCTATCTCTTTTACATTATAAGTTTTTTCACCTTTAAAAGAATCATCTTGCATTTCTCCATCATATATATCACTAAATTTGATTTTGCTTTCTCTGCACTTCCATGTAGTATCTGATTTTATGATAGTATTTGTTCCATCTTCAAAATTTACAACTATATCACATAATAGTGCAAATTTATCATCATATATTTCTACTGCTCCACCCTCAAATCCAAATCTACCTTTGTACCATCCATTTCCCAACATCACTTCTATCTTGTTTTCACCTAACTTTAAACTATCAGCAATATCATAAGTTTGATATTGAATCCACTTATCATAGGCATTACAATTTGGAGTAAGGTATTCTTCTCCTGCCTTCCTATTATTAATGTTTATTTCATAAAGCCCTAAACCACAAACATAGGCACGAGCTGATTTTATTTTCTTTTCAATATTAAATTCTTTAATTATAACTGGATGTATATCTTTATTTATTTCTGGAGTTATCCATATTCCACTCCATACTTCACCTATTTTACCTGTTTCAAACCAAGCTATATCACTAACTGCATTTTCATCATTATCAGCCCAAACTTTTACTCTCCAATAGTACCTAGTGTAAGACTTTAATTCTATATCTAATTCATATCCAAGACTATCTATATTTTCTTTTTTCCCACTATCAAAAACTATTTCATTAAATCCTTCATCAAGAGCTACTTCTATCTGAGCAGCTTCTTGCTTTATTGCATTAGTATCTGTTACTACATATGAAAACTTAGGTTTTCCTAAATAAAATCCTAATGGATTCCTTATATGATTTGTTTTCATTCTAATTATTTTCATGTGTTACACCTCTTACTAAAAAATTAAAACTTTAGATAACTAACTAATCAAATCCTTTACATCAACAAAAGATAAATCTTTAAATCTATAATTTGATTTAAGATTGTTTGAAGCATAGCCAACAGCTAAAACTTTCATTCCACCAGCAATAGCTGCTTCAACACCAGCGTCAGCATCTTCAACTACTAAACACTCCTTTGAATTTATCCCTAACTTACTTGCTGCAAGTAAGAAGACTTCTGGATCTGGCTTACTATTTTCTATCCCATTACCATCAGCAACTCCATCAAAATAATTTTTAAGTCCTATTTTTTCAAGAATAAATGGAGTATTTTTACTTGATGATCCAATAGCTACTTTTATATTATTTTCTTTTAAATCTCCAAGTACTTTCATAACCCCTGGCAATATATCATTTGGAGTAAGCTGATTTAGTAACTCTCTATATAAATAATTCTTCTTTTCTGCCATTTGATTTTTTTCTTCATTATTGTATGTCTTTTTAGCTTTTTCTAAAATTATTTCTAAGCTTTCCATTCTGCTAACTCCACGAAGTCTCTCATTTATTGTTCTATCAAAATATATTCCTTCATCATCAGTCATCTTCTTCCAAGCTCTATAATGATACTCATCTGTTGAAACTATAACTCCATCTAAATCAAAAATTACTGCTTTAATACTCATTTTTTACACCTCTCAAGCTTAAAATTTTGCTCCCCACACATTGCAGAATGGATCTACAGGACTAATTCCTTTAAATTCAGATTTTCCTGTGATTTTTTCAATTACTGCATCTACTACATATTCACTAGATGAATAGGCGTTTATAAATGTCTTAATCATAGGTACATCTAATAAGTGATATGGATTCGCCATAGATATAAACATAGTTGGGATATCATTTACAAACCATGGAGCATTTGCTGCCATCAAGTGTATCCAATCTATTCTTACTGTTGTTTGGTTACTGGCTGTTTCTATATTTGCAAGGTATAAAATTAAATCATATTTTGATTTTAATTCTTCCACTCCACCCTGAAATATTTCTCTAAAGTCTAATCTTTTGTTATCAAACACATCAACTTCAAAGCCTTCCTTTTCAAGCTTTTCTTTTACTTTATCACTTGCTTTTTCTCCTTCTTTAAAGCCACCATCATCACTATCACCTAACACATATAATCTAATTCTTTTATACTTTTCTGGAGTTATTGGTAAAAGGTTTTGAGTATCCTTAACTAAAGTTACAGATTTATCTGCACATTCTCTTGCCCAAGTTTCGTGTTCTTCACACTTTAAAACACTTAATTCCTTTTCCTTTAAAATTAAAGTACCTTCTTCTTTTTGCTTGTGTAATCCTAAAGAAGCTTTAGTTGCTAAAATTCTTATAACAGCCTCATCCACTCTTTCAATAGATAAAATTCCATTTTCTATTCCATTTAACATGAAATTAAAATCTTCTTCTACATTTTTATTAAATAAGAACATATCACATCCAGAAGCTATAGATTTTGGTACTGATATCTCTCTTCTTTCTGCAACATTAAATCCAATCATAGGAGTTGCATCTGTAACTATAAGTCCATTAAATCCTAATTTTTCTCTTAACAATCCATTTAATAATTCTTTTGATAAAGTCGCTGGCATTATTTCTTCATCCTTTAAACTTGGATTAAGTTTTTTGCTATAACTAGGTAATAGAATATGTCCTGCCATCACAGTTTGAGCTCCTGCTTCTATTAATTCCTTATATATCATTCCATAAGTTTTATCCCATTCTTCCACTGATAATGAATTTACAGAACTTAAAAGATGTTGATCTCTTTCATCTACTCCATCCCCTGGAAAATGTTTTATAGATACTGCAAGGCCTGCTTCATTTATACCTTTCATACATTCTTTCGCCATTCTAACTACCTTATTGGGATGACTTCCATAAGTTCTTACATTAGTTATAGGATTTCTAAAATTCATATCTATATCTACGATTGGTGCAAAAGCCCAGTTACATCCAGCTGCACGACCCTCTCTAGCTGAAACCAAACCCAATTTATATGCCATGCTCTCATCATCAGTAGCAGCAACTTCCATCTGCTTTCCAAAATAGGTTCCATCTGTTGCAATCCCATTTCCCCCTGCTTCAAGGTTTGCTGAAAGAAGAAGTGGAATTTTAGAATTATCTTGAAGAACCTTATGAATTTTTCTTATTTCTTCACCTTTTCCTGGCCTATACATCATTCCACCAGGTTTTATCTTTGTCAAAAATGCTTTTAACTCTTCTTCATTATCTGTAACACCAACAGGGCAAAATAGTTGTCCTATTTTTTCATTTAAATCCATTTCACCAAATGTTCTCTCTACCCATATAATATCTTTATCCTTTAAATAAAAAGGTTTTGCTTTTAAATCTACCATATTCATTCTCCTCTTCTTACTGCGAAACTACTTTTTCAATTTATATAAATACTATCATTTACAAACAAGAAACTAGTCTTATTTATTTGCAAAAATAGTATCTCTTTTTGTAAAATTTCCAAAAACATTTCCATAACATTAAAATATGAGACTTATAGTCTTTAAATTGTTTTAAAATTGCCTAAAATACTAAGCTGCTTCTTTCTTTTCAATTTCTTGCTCTAATTCAGGAATTGGGATTACAACTAGAGCTGAAAGTATTGAGAAAACTGCAAGAACTATAAAGAAGAATG